>JAAYKP010000018.1 GCA_012522335.1 Bacillota bacterium | reverse complement strand
GTCATCCGCCAGGACCCGGCTGCCGGTAAAAAGGTAAAAAAGGGTCGTGAAATTGATCTAACTATCAGTACAGGGCCGGAGTTGGTAAAAGTAGAAAATGTTGTGGGCAAAATGCGCCGGGAAGCAACCTTAATCTTGGAAGAAAATTTTCAAGTGGAAATTAAAGAAGTACATAGTGAAGAACCGGTGAACACAGTAGTTGCCCAGGACCCGGGAGCCGGAATTAGCATTCCCAAAGGATCTACCGTTACGTTAAGTGTCAGTAAAGGAGGTCAGCCCTTTAAGCTTAAAGATTTAAGAGGGTTCACCCTGGAAGAAGCAACTACTTGGTTAGAGTTGTTTAATCTCAGACTGCGCCATGTTGCCGAGGATTATAATGAAAATGTGGGTGCCGGGCTTGTCTACAGTCAGTTTCCGGAACCGAATGAAATGGTGCAGGCCGGTGATTTTGTCGATCTGTATATCAGCAAGGGACCTAAAGAACCGCCGGAACCTGTACTGGAGGACTATCCCATTGAAATAAGCACGACAGATATTCCGGAGGGTGAGATAATTACCGTTATTATTCGCGATGAAGCTGGCACGAGAACAGAAACTTATGTTAGTGACGGACAGCCAATTATCACTGTAGGTTTTGGCAGTGGTACGGTGGAAGTAAAATGGGGTGATCAGACAGAAACGAAAACTTTTCCCTAAGATAGAAAGGGTGACTGATACTGCGGGGGATGATTATCAGAGCCGTGGGCGGTTTTTATGACGTGAAAACCGCTGTGGGCGAAGAATATCGCTGCCGCGCCCGCGGCCGCTTTAAAAAAGAAAATACCGGTATTTATGTTGGCGATTTAGTTCGTTTCACACGCCTTACTGACAAGGAAGGGGTGTTGGAAGAAATTGAGCCGCGTCGGACACTTTTAGTGCGTCCACCGGTAGCAAATGTGGATCAGGTGATCATTGTCTGTACTCCTCAGGACCCGCCTCTTTCCCTGCAGCTGCTGGACCGACTGCTTGTCTTAGCGGAAGCGCAGCATTTGAAGTCAGTTATTTGTGTGAATAAAGCTGACTTAATGCATGGTGATCTTGCTGATTTCTACCGGCTATACAGCCAAATTACCGGTTATACCGTTCTTTTTACCAGTGCAAAATATAATCAGGGGATTGAACAGCTGCGCCGGGAACTGATTGAGCACGTATCTGTCCTGGCAGGACCCTCCGGTGTAGGAAAATCTTCTCTGCTCAATTGTCTGCAGCCCGATCTGGCATTAAAAACAGGCGCCATTTCGGCCAAAAGTAAACGTGGTCGCCATACTACGCGTCATGTAGAATTACTGTCCTTAGATAATGGTGGTTTAATTGCCGATACACCCGGGTTTAGCCAGCTTGAGCTGACAGGTTTAAGCAGTGACAATTTGGCCTTATATTTTCCCGAGTTTATAGCGTATATAGCTGCATGCCGCTTTAGCAGCTGCATGCATGAAGAAGAGCCGGAATGTGCTGTACGGGAGGCTGCAGCCGCAGGTAGAATTGCACAAAGCCGGTACGAGAATTATCTGTTTTTTCTCACAGAAATTCGGCAGCAGGAGAGGAGTTACTAGCAATGGTTAAGATCGCCCCTTCATTACTGGCTGCGGATTTTTCCCGTCTGGCCGCAGAAGTTAAAAAAGTTGAAGCCGCAGGAGCAGAATGGCTGCATTTTGATGTGATGGATGGTCACTTTGTGCCTAATCTGACAATGGGACCGCAGATAGTAAAAGCACTGCGCCCACAGAGCAAGCTGTTTTTTGACGTCCATCTCATGATTGAGCAGCCGGAACGTTTTATTGAAGTTTTTGCGGCGGCAGGTGCCGACTTATTGACAGTTTCGGTAGAAGCCTGTGTACACCTGCACCGTGTACTGCAGCAGATCCGCAGCCAAGGAATTAAGGCCGGTGCAGCTTTAAATCCGGCAACACCGCTTTCCGTCCTGGAATATGTACTTGATGATTTGGATTTAGTTCTGCTGATGAGTGTTAATCCAGGCTTTGGCGGACAGAAATTTATCCCGGCTGTGCTGCCCAAAATAGAAGCGATTAAGGAAATGATCGGCCAGCGGCCGATAGAAATACAAGTAGACGGAGGTATAAATCAGGCAACAGCTCCTTTGGTCCAGGCCGCGGGGGCCACAGTGCTGGTTGCCGGGACAGCCGTTTTTGGCCAACAGGATGTGGTGCAGGCGATAAAAATGCTGCGCACGGAAACAAAATTAGTTTAGTTTTGCTGCCATAATAAACCGGAATTACACCTAAGTAATTCTGGTTTATTGTTTATATGTAGTAGGGCTGCTTGCTCCCGGGCAGCTTCAGGTGCTATAATTTGTGAGGAGAGCAAGATCAGCTTGAGGCAGGTGAGCAAATTGCCGGATTGGGAAAAAAAACTTATCAAACGCTGTCAGTCTGGCGATTTGTGCGCCTATGATCAACTAATGCAGCGCTATGAAAAAAAGGTATATGCGCTTTGTTACCGCATGTCTGGCAGCAAGGATGATGCGGCTGACCTGGCACAAGAAACATTTTTAAAAGCTTTTCGGGCACTACCCATGTTTAAAGGACAAGCCAGCTTTTCTACCTGGCTGTATCGTATTGCTGTCAACACATGTTTAGATGAACAGCGTAAACGCAAAAAACGCCGGCAGCTTGTCTCCTTGGATCAGGCCTTGAAAACAGAAGACGGTGAGCTGCCGCGACAGTTTCCTGATGAGGCTCCCGATCCCCTGACTGTAACGGTTACGCGTGAACTGCAGGCGGAAATTCAGGCTCTGCTGACAAAACTGCCGCCTGCGCAGCGGGCAGTAGTGGTGATGCGCGATCTGGAGGGGTTTAGTTATGAGGAAATGGCAGCTGTCCTGCAGATAAAAATGGGAACATTAAAATCACGTTTAAACAGAGCCCGAGCCCGTTTACGTGAACTTTATCGGCAAAAAGAGGAACAAATTTGCGTCTTGACACATCAAAAGAGGAAAGGGGGCTGAGCCATGACTTGTGAAGATGTTAAAGCCGGTATGGCAGAATATCTGGATGGTTTATTACCGGTTGAGCAGAAAGCTGCTTATGAAAAACATCTCCAGAGCTGTGCCCACTGTCGGCGGCTGGCAGTTGAGACGAAAAATGCTGTAGAATGGCTGCAGCAGGCTGAAGAGCTTGTGCCGCCGCCTAATTTGCGCAGCTCAGTGCTGAAAACTTTACAGCAGGAAAAACAAAGACGCCGTCGTTTAGCCCCTGGTACAGTTCAGATGATTGCTGCGGCAGCCGTTTTTGTGCTGTTAATCATTGGTAACCTCTTGCCTGGTTCCGACAATTATTACATTGGTACACGGAGCAGCGGCAGTCCCGCAGCATATGAAAGCTATGGTCAGGAAGTTGATGTGCGTGCTGCCGCAGAGAATGAAGATTCGCTGCTAAAAACTGCAGATGAGTCAGCACAGGAAGGGTTAGCTGATACCGGCAGACAAAATCAAACTGACAGATTAAGACCCACCATTATCCCCCTGCGGACTGCGGCAAATCTGCTGCTTAGTACGGTCCTTATCTGCTTGTTACTGCTGGCCAGAAAAAAAAGAAGGGAGTTGCTGCCGTGACCGGTAATAAGAAGTTTCTCATTATTGATGGTAGCAGCTTGGTTTATCGTGCATTTTTTGCCCTGCCTCTATTACAGACAAAGCAGGGTTTATATACCAACGCCGTTTATGGTTTTACTTCGATGCTGCTTAAAGTTTTGGCAGAAGAGACACCAGCTTATGTGGCTGTAGCTTTTGACAAAAGCAAAAAAACATTTCGTCATGAGCAGTATAGTGAGTATAAAAGCCGGCGGGAGAAAACTCCTCAGGAGCTGGCTGAACAGTTTGCTTATGTCCATGAAATTTTAGCAGCTCTGCAGATACCGGTGTTAGAGGTGGCAGGCTATGAAGCTGATGATTTAATCGGCACCCTGGCTGTGCTGGGCAGGCAGCATCAATTAGCACCGGTGATTGTTAGCGGCGATGCCGATATTTTCCAGCTGGTAGATGTTCCGGCCGAAGTTATTTTTACTCGCCGCGGTATTACGCAGGTAGAACGCTACACTGAAGCGACTTTAAAAAGCAAATACGGGCTGTCAGCACAGCAATTTATTGATTATAAGGGACTGAAAGGCGACAGCTCTGATAATATTCCCGGTGTGCCGGGAGTCGGTGAAAAAACTGCCTTAAAACTGTTAGCACAGTTTGGGACCATGGAAGGCGTTTACGCTCATCTTACAGAGATTAAAGGCAAACTACGTACCAGTCTGGAGGAGAATCGCAAGCAGGCCTTTTTAAGCAAACAGTTAGCAACTATTGTCACAGATGTACCGCTGGATTTCACACCGGAAAAATATCAACGCCGGCCGCCACAGCTGGATCGTTTACGTGAGATTTTCACGCAGCTGGAGTTTAAATCCTTATTAGACAGATTGCCGGCCGGCAGCAGTCAGGCTGCCGAACAAACGATAACTGAAAAATACATTCAGCTAACAATTACTGAATGGCAGGACTTCGTAAAAAAACTATCCCAAGAGGAAGTAATTGCCGTCACCCCACTGCCCGTTGAGGCCGGCTGGCAGGATGAGCTGCGCGGCCTGGCTGTGGCGACTGCTGCTGAGACGGTTCTTTTACCGCTGACGGCACAGTGTAATTTAGCTGTCGTGTTAGCTCCGCTGCTGGACGGTCCCTTTTATACGATAACGTATGACAGCAAAACTTGGATTAATATTTGCCGGCAGCAGACAGGGAAAGAACCTACAGCGCCCCTCTTTGATGCCGCTTTAGCTGCTTACCTGTTGGACCCGCTGGAAAACGGCTACCCTCCGGAAAAATTAGCACAAAACTATCTCCAGCGTCAACTACCTGAGGCTCCCGGCAAAAAAGATACGGGTACGCAGTGCGAGAGTAATTATCTGTGTGCAGCCGCACGTACGCTTTTTGCTTTATATCCGGTGCTAAAGGCAAAACTGCAGGAATTTAATCTGGCTCAGCTTTATTATCAGCTGGAACTGCCGCTGGCGCGAGTACTCGCCCGCATGGAGCGGCAGGGAGTGGCAGTTGATCAGCAGGCATTAAAAGCTTTACAGCAAGAATTTAGTCAGCGGATAGCTTTGTTAAGGCAGGAAATTTTTGACCTGGCAGGCGAAGAATTTAATCTGAATTCCCCTAAACAGCTAGGTACAATACTTTTTGAAAAGCTTGGTCTGCCTGTATTGAAGAAAACAAAGACCGGCTATTCTACTGAGGCCCAGGTCTTGGAGGAGCTGGCACCTCAGCACGAAATCGTGGAAAAAATATTACAATACCGCACCCTCATTAAATTGTTAGGGACTTATTTGGAGGGAATGACCAAACTGATAAATCCGCGTACAGGCCGTATTCATACTACATTTAAGCAAACTGTTACGGCAACGGGACGCCTCAGCAGTGCGGAGCCGAATCTGCAGAACATTCCCGTCAGGCTGGAGGAGGGACGCCGCATTCGTCGTGCCTTCGTGCCGGGAGCAGCGGGTAAAGTTCTGCTGTCCGCTGATTATTCGCAAATTGAATTGCGGGTGATGGCGCATATTTCAGGTGACCAGGTGCTGATCAGCTCCTTCCTGGCCGAAGAGGATATCCACCGCCGCACTGCTTCTGAAGTTTTTGATCTTCCACCCGAAGAAGTAACCCCAGCTTTACGGGAGCGGGCAAAGGCGGTTAATTTTGGTATCATTTACGGGATTAGCGATTACGGTCTTTCTCGTCAGCTCGGCACTACCCGACAGGAGGCCAAAGCCTATATCCAGCGATATTTTGAACGTTTGCCCGGTGTACACCGTTACATGGAGCGTATTGTAGAAGAAGCAAAAGAAAAGGGCTATGTAACTACTATTT
>JAAYKP010000141.1 GCA_012522335.1 Bacillota bacterium | reverse complement strand
TGGCTTTAGTTATTATGGCCGGCATCCGTGAGCGTTTAGAGTTAGTATTTATTCCCAAAGCTATGCGCGGCGTACCGATTGCATTAATCATTGCAGGAATACTATCTATTGCCTTTATGGGTTTCCAGGGCATGATGTAGGAGACCTATAATTGAGCTGCGGAAGTCAAATTATTTCAGAGAAGCAGATATAACGAAAACGGTGCTGAAGTGAAGCTTCAGCACCGTTTTCGTGTCTAATGCTGTTTAAAGGCGTACAGTGAAAGCAGAAGCGTCTAAATACACTTAAATGGGGCACGCCGCCTTTGACAACTTTCGCATCTGTGATGTACACTATTGTTAACACCTGTATAGAGAAGTTTGGTCTGAAGGTTAATGTAAAATGGGAGTGATAACATCCCATTGTTTTGCTGTTTATAAACCGGTTCCTTGATAATTGTTCTTTGTGCCGGTGTTAGTTGATAATTCTGCTTTTTTATCCCAATTACTACCATGCATTGCTTTCCGGGGCGGCTGTCCTGCTCATTCCCTTTGCGAAAAGCTGAGGGTCTTTGCGTGACAGTGTTTCTTTTAGGCAAAGGGATGAGAAAAATTTAACAAGGGCAGGATTATTAATTATTTTCTCGAATTATGCAATGTTGGCCGTTATGTAAGTTTTTATTAATAATTTAAGTAAGAGGTGAAACAGTATATGAGCCCTAAAACATTTAAGGGAGGCATTCATCCGGGGGATTTTAAAAATCTCACGGAAAAGAAGCCTGTTGTTCCGGCCAAGCCCCCTGCAGTAGCGGTAATCCCGCTGTCACAGCATATCGGTGCCCCCTGTAAACCACTGGTGGCTGTCGGTGATGAGGTTAAAATGGGGCAAAAAATCGGTGACAGTGATGCCAGCATATCTGCACCTGTTCATGCCAGCGTTTCTGGCAAGGTAATTAAAATAGGGACCTGTAAATCCAACCAGGGACATCTTGTTAATGCTGTTTTTATTGAGAATGATTTTCAGGATACTTGGCATGAAAGCGTCAAACCGAACCCGGACTGGGAGCAGCTGCCGGCTGAGGCAATACCAAAGATTGTGCGTGAGGCCGGTGTTGTGGGGATGGGAGGAGCAGCTTTCCCCTGCCACTATAAGCTGGTCCCGCCTGACAAGATTGAGTTTGTGGTTGTAAATGGTGCTGAATGTGAGCCGTATCTGACGTGTGATCATCGTCTAATGTTAGAACGCCCGGAGGATTTAATCGTTGGTGTCAAACTGGTGATGAAAGCAGTTAATGCCAGAAAAGGTCTAATTGGTATTGAGGATAATAAGCCCGATGCCATTGAGGCAGTCAGAAAAGCCGCTGCCAATGATCCCGACATTGAAGTTCATGCCCTGCCGACTAAATATCCCCAGGGATCAGGCAAGCAATTGGTCAGCGTTTTAACCGGTCGGGAAACTCCTTCCGGCTGTCAATCAACGACAGTTGGCTGTTTGGTGCAAAACGTCGGCACCTGTGTAGCTGTCGCCGATGCCGTGCGCTTTGGTTTGCCTTCCATTGAGCGTATTGTCACAATCACCGGCGCAGGTGTTAAAGAGCCCAAGAATATGTTGGTGCGTGTAGGCACACCGCTGACACAGGTAATTGAAGAATGCGGCGGATTTACCGATGATCTGCGGAAGCTGATTATGGGTGGACCGATGATGGGGCCCACCATGTCCGGTCCGGAAGATATACCGATAGTAAAGGGTACCTGCGGTATTTTGTGCCTTACTGAGCAAGAAGTACAATTGGATGAAATCGGTCCCTGCATTAAGTGCGGTAAGTGTGTCGAGGTTTGTCCCATGGGGTTAATGCCTCTCTTTTTAGCCTCTGCTGTCGAACAAAGACTGTACGACATAGCCGAAACTTATCATGCAGTAGATTGTATTGATTGTGGCTGCTGTACCTATATTTGTCCTGCCAAACGGCCGCTTAATCAGTGGATCGGCATGGCGAAAAACGAAATAAAAGCCAAACAAAGACGAGCAGCCGCAGCTAAGTAAGCAGTAATAGTAAAGGAGGGGATACTCTAATGGATAAGCAATTAGTAGTTTCACCGGCGCCGCACCTTAAGTCGCCGGAGACGATAAAAAGTGTAATGGTAGATGTTCTGGCAGCGTTAGTCCCGGCTGCGATTGCTGCTGTTATCTTTTTTG
>JAAYKP010000017.1 GCA_012522335.1 Bacillota bacterium | reverse complement strand
CGCAGATCAGGCACTGCTGCTCATTCATAGTCTTCGCCTCACTCTCTCCAGCATCTGCCTGTAAGATGTCACCTTTTGCTCCATTTTATGCATCAACAGGAATAATGCCGCCTAGGAGAGGGTGTAGTTAGGAGCCTCTTTGGTGATCTGCACATCGTGCGGATGACTTTCCCGTAACGAAGCACTGGTAATACGGATAAACCGGCTTTTAGTTTTCAGCTCATGAATATTGGCGACACCACAGTAACCCATGCCGGCACGAAGGCCGCCGATTAATTGATAGACTGTATCACTGACCGTCCCCCGATAAGGAACACGCCCCTCAATGCCTTCAGGCACAAATTTTGTTTCATGCTCCTGGAAGTAACGATCTTTGCTGCCTTCCTTCATGGCCGCTAAAGAGCCCATGCCGCGATAAACCTTAAAACTACGACCTTGGAAAATTTCAATTTCTCCCGGGCTCTCCTCCGCTCCTGCCAGCAGACTGCCAATCATGACTACATCTGCGCCGGCGCCAATGGCTTTGGTAATATCACCTGAATATTTAATGCCGCCGTCGGCAATAATGGGAATTCCATAGGGAGCTGCAGCTTCAGCGGCATCCATAATGGCTGTTATTTGCGGCACTCCAATCCCGGCAACAACACGCGTTGTGCAGATAGAGCCGGGTCCCACTCCAACTTTTACACAATCTACACCGGCAGCAATAAGATCTTTAGTCGCCTCTCCGGTTGCTACATTACCGGCGACCAAATCAACTTCAGGAAACTCCTGCTTTATACGTTCTACCATACGTAATACATTCATGGAATGACCGTGAGCCGTATCGAGCACCAGCACATCCACACCGGCTTCCACCAGTGCCTTGGCGCGGGCCAAAGTATC
Organism: Bacillota bacterium; assembly: GCA_012522335.1. Taxonomy (GTDB): domain Bacteria; phylum Bacillota; class Dethiobacteria; order Dethiobacterales; family Dethiobacteraceae; genus UBA9865. The sequence goes on along the minus strand of JAAYKP010000017.1, from coordinate 6,738 downwards.
TTGGGCAATACCTATGGCAGCTGCTGCCAGTAAACGTCCCTTCTCATCCTTGGCTGAGCGCGGATACTGAATCGTTTTTTCAATGTCTTTAATGGTAATTAAGCCTTTAAGCATAAAATTTTCATCTACCAGCGGCAGCTTTTCTATTTTATGCTTACGTAAGATTTCCTGAGCTTCCTGTAGGGTTGTCCCCACCGGAGCCGTGATCAGCTTGTCCTTAGTCATTACTTCATCTATTTTACGGCTGTAGTCTGTTTCAAAGCGTAAGTCACGGTTTGTGATAATACCCTTTAATTTGCCCCCTACTGTGATGGGCACACCAGAAATGCGATAGCGTTCCATTAAAGCTGCGGCATCACCCAAAGTATGTTCAGGTGAGAGATAAAAGGGATCGGTAATCACGCCGTGCTCTGAACGCTTAACTTTATCAACCTCGGCCGCCTGTCTCTCAATAGACATATTTTTGTGAATAACGCCAATGCCGCCCTCGCGTGCCATGGCAATCGCCATCCGGCTTTCCGTTACCGTATCCATCGCTGCACTCATGAGCGGTATGTTAAGCTGAATTTTTTTCGTTAGCTGCGTTGACACATCAACATCCGATGGCAGCACATCTGATTTGGCCGGCACTAACAGGACATCGTCAAAAGTGATGCCCAGTTTGCCGAACTTTTCTTCCTGCATTATGCCACCCCCTCTTTTTAATTTGCTTGATTGTAACAACTCCAGGGACAGTTGTCAACTGTCCCTCATTGTCAGCCACTGCTTAAACTGTTTTAATTCCTCTTCAGTAAAAACTGCTAAACCTTTGCTTTTTAGCAAGGCGGCCGTGACGCCGTCGCCTGCTTTAGTATGCCCGCTAAAAAGACCATTATAAATATAACCACTGCCGCAGGAGGGGCTGCGTGCTTTCAGCAGTGCTCCCTCAGCAGCCAGAACTTGCGCCAGCTGCCAAGTTTCCCGGGCACCACGCTGAAAAGCCGCTGTACAGTTTTCCCCGGCAGCAGTCCTTACTTCGGCGCCCCCTTTTAAAACGGCATGTCCGTCGCCACCCTGTATTTCTGCCGCCGGACGCGGTGTAGTCAAACCGCCCAGCTGCTCCGGACAAATGGGAATCAGCTGAGCCTGTTCCCGTAATGCCAGTACTTCCGGCCGGCAGTTATGACTGCCGTCATATTTTGTCTTTAATCCGAGCAGACAGGCGCTGACCAAAATAACCTTGGGCGGCATCAGCCGGTCACCCCGTCCAGAATATCTTCCGCTGCTCCGCCAATTACCGTCAGAACTAAACGGTTGGGCAGACAGACAATCACCTCACCCGGAAATTCTATCCAGCCTACATGAGAACAGATACCCTGGGGACATAATTCCTTGGACAGCGGCAGCATCCGTACCCGTCCCTCGTTTATTTCCACCACCGCCTCCCCTTTATCCAGGGGAACGGTAATTGTTTGTTCACCATTTGCCTGTAAGGTTACCTCCTCAATGATCCTGCCATCTAACTCAATGCGCAGCACCCGGTTTTCCGCTGCTGCAGGCAGAGCTCTTAACGCTAATAATGCTAAAGCCGCTACTAAAACGGCTGCAATTACGAGCAGATCCCCTTTTTTCCATTGCACGGGCTGCACCTCATTTGTCTATTTTTTTCTCATTGGTATTGTACATTGGTATTGTACCACAATCAAACAGTGTAAACAAAGCATATTCTTACCACCGCAGCCGCTGTCAGGAAAAATTAAGCCGCCGCCGGCACCAAGAACGACGCAGCGCGTTTATCGCAAGAAAAAAGCCCAGTTAAACTGGGCTTTCTCTATGTAAATGCTATTTATACGCCTCGCGGCTCAGACAGTAAAGGTATTCCGGTACCCGGGGATGCTGCGGTGGGAAGGTAGTGTTAACCACCACATGTCCATCCTTGCCGTACTTCTCCATAAAGCGTTTGGCAGATGCCAACGCCTCTTCATCTGTCATTTCCGGCGTTGAATCTGTCGGTATCCCAAGCAGCAGTTTATCACCACACAGATCATAAAGCAGATCAAAATCGTTTATGTTTTCCTGGGGCAGCCAAATATCAACATTACTTTCGATAATGGCCGGTACCAGCTTGTCATTCTTCCCGCAGCTGTGCAGTTCAAAATACATCCCTCTGCGGTGGCACGAATCTGCTATGCGCTGCATATAAGGTACCAGCATTTCCCTGGCCGTGTCCAGAGAAAACTGCGGTCCGTTTTGCGTACCCCAATCATCATTAAACATTAACACATCCGCCTGATAATAATGACGGAAGCGTTCGATCAGGTCATCATAGAAATCACATAACCGGTCAAAGAGACGATGCACACCCGGCTTCTGTTCTTCATCTACATACGCCATCATGGCAGGGGCGAAGTCCATAAAGGAAATTAATCTTTCATTGAGGCCATTCATCAACCAAATTCTTGTCATCCTATCCGGGTGGAAAAGCGGTGCGTTGGCACGGGCACTCCCCTCCCAGTCAAAGGAATCGAGATCGGGAAAAGTCAGATACTCCTCCCAGCGGGTAACATCTTTAATTTTAGGTTGTCCCGGTTTGACCATGGAACCGCTGGTAACAGGCACATACTGCCACTCAACGCCAAACATATCAGGTCCACCGTCGCAAGGTGAACCCGGCAGCAGCGGGTCAATTTCCAAAACCCAAGCCCGTACAAAATTATCCGGAATAATACGCGGACTGAAAGCAAGCATATCTGTGATGAAAGGCATGTACACCGGCTTCTTACCATTGAGCACCAACTCAAAATTTTCACGCTCGCTAATGGGATAACCCCGCTTAGGCTCCACCATACGATGTCCGCTGCCATCGCTGCCCCAAGGTGAAACATAATTTTCCTCTACAGGCTGCCATTCCTGCAGGTACTGTTCATACATTTCCATCCCTCCTTTTCCCATTAATTCTGCTGCTGCTGGCTATCTCCTCTATCTTTAACAAAATTTAACATGTTGACAGTGTGACAGGGGACGGTTCTTTGTCACACTGGCGAACAGGAATATAAATGTTATCCCAGCAGTGTCTGAATAGCTACCAACATGACTAAACCGGGTAAGCCCATATATCCGACAATTAATGCTGTCAAGGCATTAATGCCAATCCTGAAGCTGAAGATGCCTGCCACTAAATTAAACACAAACAATAACGCCATACCCGCCATACCGACAGCAAAAACGTGCAGCATAACGCGCGCCGGCGCTGCCAGGGCCCTGCCTAAATAATAAAGCATAAACACGGCAAAGATGGCTGCGACCACCATATTTACATCTATTTTAGGCATAAAATAGCTTCCTCCTTTCTTCATAACCTGTCAGCGTAACCGGAATCCGGTAACCTGCACGGCGCCCCAGCTCTAACAGTTCTTTATATTTTTGCTCTGAACTGGTCAGCGCCTTAATAGCAGCATCAACTGCTGATGGTTCTGTCACCTCATTAAAAAAACTAACAGCAGCTTGTCTGGCCTGCAAAACTTCTTTTAACGCAGCAAGATAAATATTTTGCGGTGGGGGTGCTGAGCCATCCTGCCCCTGCTTATTTTTCATCAAAGTACCTCCTCAGCCGGCAGCATAGCCTGTACTGCACTATATGCATATGTCGCCCGACCCTCCGCTATGACTCTGTTCTTAAGGCACAGATCGGCTTTTACAGAAAAAAAAAAGAACATGCTCAGCATGTTCCCTGTGAAATATCGTTAAAACTAAAACTCACGGCGCCCTTCAAGGGCCCGGGCCAGCGTTATTTCATCTGCATATTCTAAATCACCACCGACCGGCAGCCCGTGTGCCAGCCGGGTAACGCGTATCCCCAGCGGTTTTACTAAACGGGCAACATAAAGTGCCGTAGCTTCCCCTTCTACAGTGGGATTAGTGGCTAAAATAACTTCCTGGATCTGTCCGTCCTGCAGACGCTCCAACAATTCACGTATCCGCAGCTGCTCAGGACCGATGCCGTCTATAGGAGAAATCGCTCCCCCTAAAACATGATAGCGACCCCTAAATTCACGCATCCGTTCTAACGCCAGCACGTCCCGCGCATCTTGTACCACACAGAGTAAAGAAGGATCACGTCGTTGATCTGTACAAATTACACACTGCTCGTCGTCAGTGAAATTACCACAGATACGGCAGTAATGCGTTTTGTCTTTCGCATTTACCAGCGCGCGTGCCATCTGCACCACTTCGTCGCGGGGCAAGGTCAAAATAAAGAAGGCCAGGCGCTGTGCTGTCTTCGGCCCTACTCCCGGCAGCTTTTGCAGTGCTGCGATTAAATTTGCAATGGAGTCCGGATAAAACACTGCCACCGCCGCACTTAGAACAAGCCCGGAGGCAGTTTCAGTCCACCGGTCACTTTCTGCATTTCCTGCATAACCATTTCATCAACTTTGCGTAATCCCTCGTTTACCGCTGCAATAATCATATCCTGCAGCATCTCTAAATCATCCGGATCTACCGCTGCCGGGTCAACTTCCAAATCAACAAGCTCTTTTTTGCCGTTTACTTCAACCCGGACCATACCGCCACCACTGGTAACTTCCAGAGTGCGTGCCTCTAATTCTTCCTGCAGCTTGGCCATCTGCTTCTGCATCTTTTGCACTTGCTTCATCATATTACCCATGTTGCCGTACATCTGTCATCGCCTCCTTACTATTTGCCTGCTTCCTCTATAACCTTACCTTGGAAGAGTTCAACAGCCGACTGAACCAAATCATCCTGATCAATTTCAGTCTTATTCTTGACCGCTGCTGCCGGCACATCCTGCTTCTGCAGCACACAGCGTATCTGCACTTCCGCACCTAAAGCACGGGCCAGAACCTTCTTCAGAGCCTGCGTATTTGCTTTGTCCTTCATCATATCATAATGGAAAGGAGAGGCAAAGCGCAGCTCCAGCACTTTACCGTCGAAGGAACCAAGTTCGCCTGAAAGTAAAAGAGCATAGGTCTTAACATCTTCCTTTTTCAGCTGCTGCAGTATACGCGGCCAAAGTTGTGTGATTTTCGGTATCCCCTTCTTCACAACCGGACTTTCTCTGACTACTGCAGCGGCTGTTTCGTGCCTGCGCACCTTTTCCTGCCTGACAGCAGGAAGGTTTGCTGCCGCGGCGGCAGCTGTCTCCGCTGCCGGCGTGTTTCGCTGTGGTGTCTGGCCGTCATAGCCGAAAATGCGAAAAACAGCCAGTTCCCACAGTAAACGGGGTTTGGGTGACCAGCGTATTTCTGTCAGCAGCTCATGCAGAATAGTTAAAATACGGCCGATTTTAGCCAACCCCAATAAATTGGCCTGCTGCAGTAAGCGCTGACCCCATTCAGCCGCCACGCCTAAGACAGCAGCATCATCCTGACAAGCTGCTGCTACCATTAAGTCACGATAATATGATATGGCCTGCAGGGTAAAATGATGAAAATCTTTTCCCGCTGCTGCCACTTCCTGCAGCAAAAGTAAAGCCTGCGCCAAATCCGCATTCAGCACGGCAGCCGTTAACTCATAAAAAACATCTTTGCTGACGGCTCCCAACACGGCCAGCACATCTTCTTCCGCTATGCTGTCCGGTGTGTATGCCAGTACTTGTTCTAACAGTGACAAAGCATCCCGCAGCCCACCGTCCGCTTCTTCTGCAATCCGATATAACGACTGTTCCTCAGCCTCCCGCCCTGCCTCCGTAACTACTTTCCGCAGACGGTCCACAATCTCCGTCAGCTCAATGAGATGAAAATCTAACCGCTGACAGCGAGAAATAATGGTAGCCGGCAATTTATGTGGTTCAGTAGTCGCCAGGACAAACAGAACCTGCCGCGGAGGCTCCTCCAGCGTCTTGAGCAGAGCATTAAACGCTTCTGCAGTTAACATATGTACTTCATCAATAATATACACTTTGCAGCGTACTTCTACCGGGGCGTAGCGCACCTTATCGCGCAGATCACGAATTTCATCAATACCCCGGTTGGAAGCGGCATCAATCTCCTGTACATCCATAACACGCCCTGCCTGTATGCCTAGACAAGCAGGACACTGATTGCATGGCTCCGGAGCCGGGCCATGTTCACAATTTACAGCCTTGGCCAATATTTTGGCCACACTTGTTTTACCTGTTCCCCGTGGGCCGCAGAATAAATAGGCATGGGCCAAGCGCCCCTGCACTAAAGCATTCTGCAAAGTTTGGCTTACATGTGCCTGCCCCACCAGCTCGGCGAATGATTGGGGCCGCCACTGCCGGTAAAGTGCTTGATAAGTCATTAATATCACCCAATTTATGTGATCTATAGCCTAATTCCCCGTCTGAAGATAAAATCCTGCCGCTGCCTGCCTTGTCGGCAGCAGAAAACATAACAAGAGCAAACCTCAAAATCACGCTTTTTTTGCCGTGTATAAAAAAAATCCCCTGCGCGGGGACTTTTTGCCGTGTCCAGATAAAATAAATGGTCGTGCACCTACCGTTGTCTCTTTCTCTCAGGCGTTACCCAGGCAGTTAGCTCAGACCAGGCTGCCCCGTGGCACCCGCAAGTACTTGCTTACCGCTGCTTCCTTCCGGACCTGACGGGGTTCACAAGCTTACGCCGCACGGGACCCGATCTTCAACACCACTTACTTGGGTCAGACCCTAAGAAGCCGGAGCCGCAGGCAGGAATTCGACCCTGCTCTAGCGGGTTGCAGGTACAGGGCACCGCTACCTCCCCGTCTAGCACGACCAAATATGACAAGAAAAAAATATGG
>JAAYKP010000016.1 GCA_012522335.1 Bacillota bacterium | reverse complement strand
TTTTACGCCAAAAAAAATACTAATTCTGCTGCTTTTTTGCTATAATAGGACAGGTGATGCAAAATGACGAAAAGAATTACTGCATATATTCTCATCATATCCTTACTGTTAATGCTGGCGGGCTGCCGGCCTAACCCCTATGCAGGCTATGTTAAGTATTCTGACAGTTTTTTTGATAGCTTTGATACCTGGACGCAAGTAGTGGCTTATACTAAAAGTGAAGAAGAATTTAATCAGTACTTTGAGCAGATTCACAACCGTTTTCAGGAACTGCATAAGCTCTATGATATTTATAACACTTATGAAGGAATAAATAATATCAAAACTATTAATGATCAGGCCGGAAAGCAGCCGGTTAAAGTGGATCAGGAAATTATTGATTTGATTCTTTTCTCCAAAGAGTGGTATCAGCGTACAGGCGGCAAGATGAATATTGCCATGGGGTCAGTCTTAAAGATTTGGCATGATTATCGCACAGAAGGGTTAGACATGCCGGAGAAGGCCGCCCTGCCGCCTCTGGAGATGCTGGAGGCAGCTGCTCAGCATACTGATATCAATCAAGTTATTGTTGATGAAAAAGAGATGACAGTTTACCTGGCAGATCCGGAAATGAGATTAGATGTGGGGGGTATAGCCAAGGGTTTTGCCACGGAAATTGTGGCAGAGGAAATTATGGCGGCCGGTTTAAAATCAGGCATTATTAGTGCAGGCGGAAATATTAGAGTTATTGGCGTTCCTTATGATGGAGTACGGGCGAAATGGAGTATCGGTATTCAAAATCCGGATGAATCAATTGTATCCAATGAAGGAGTTCTGGAAACAGTATTTGTCAGTGATACCTCGGTTGTCAGCAGCGGAGATTACCAGCGTTATTATTACGTCGACGGGAAAGCATACCACCATATTATTGACCCACAAACACTAATGCCGGGTGAGTACTATCGTGCTGTGTCAGTCATAGTGGAGGATTCCGGTTTGGCAGATTATCTGAGCACGGCTTTATTTTTAATGCCTTTCGAGGAAAGTTTGGCCTTAGCTGACAGTATTAAAGGGTTAGAAGCTTTATGGGTAATGCCTGACGGCACAGTGAAAACGACGGCAGGGTTAAAAAAGATCATGAAAAGCCAAGGGGCGACAAACAGCCTGAAATAGCCTGAAAAGCAAGGCAGCGGTCAGTATGAAACCGCTGCCTTTTTGTTTAGGGAAACGATCTTAATGTCTGGCTGGAATTAGTTTTGTTTGTCTGCTGATACAGGAATTAGGTCGTATTACGTCGAAATCCTTACAAAAGCTTTGACTGAGTAAAAATCCGACAGGAGGGGAAAAACGTGGCCAGGGCAGTAAAAAACACCGGGCTGTTACTTATCTTACTTATTTTCGGTAGTATTTTTGGTTCATTAATAGGGGAAGTATTGAGCGATATTATACCTGTTCTTAATTATGGCAAGACCATAGGTTTTGCTCCCGTCACCATAGATCTTGCAGCCGTATCGCTTACCTTCGGCATTTTAATCAAGATTAATCTTGCTGCTATCCTTGGTTTTTTTATTGCCTTTTTTATTTATACCAGAATGTAGTTTTAAAGCCGCTGCTGCGGCTTTTGTTTAAGCGATTTTACGTACTGCGCTAACTAATAGTAATTTGTTAATATAGTTTTCCTGTTTCTGTAGTACCATAGTAGCGAAGACAATAAATTTGCATTATCAGACAGGGAGACTGATGGGAGTGGACCGCTATGAATATATGGTTGTATACCATACACAACAGGGACAGCAGGCCGGTATCTACAAGGAAATGAACAAAGCCCAGCTAGATAAGCTGCTGCAGCAGCTGGAAGAAGAAGGCTGCGTCATTAACTCAGTAGAAATAATCAGACGTTCATTTTTTCGTTAACAGCCATTAGTGGCTGTTTCATTATTTTCCGGAATATATGCTTGTTTTTGCTCAGTCTTCTACTATAATCATATTTTTCGGCAAACTACAGCAGGATTAATGTGCTCTGCAGTGAATACCCTTTATGTGAGCATACGCACCGGGGGATGATTTCCCGGCTTCTTAATTAGAAGAGACTCTGTATAAAGGGGAAAACGTTGCGGGAGATAAAGTAAAGGACAATAACCAAACCCAACAGCCACGCACCGTATTTTACGGCAGCAGCCGCTAATTCATTTTCCCGGGAGTCGTTTTTTAATTCGCCCATATTATCACTCCTCAGCAAACAGAACATAATGTTTGTTGCGCACTCTTCAAGCCTGCCTTAATTATCCTGTTTAACATCTGTATTGTTTTTAGCAAATAAGAAATAGGCGTTATACAGAGCCACGACGGCGCCAATAATGGCATTGTTCAGCATCAGCAGCCCGGAGGGTAAGATGGGCATAAGATTAACAAAGGCTAACCAGGCACCTACAATAATGTGAATCCAGTGAAAAGTGGTCATCATTTGTATTACCTCCTTTTCACCTAAATTGCTCTACTTAAGGGTAAATTATACCGATAATTTATTGGGGCTTATTTGTCTTCAAGTTTGCGATAAAGCCTTTCCAGCCTATCCGGATAATTTTCGCCCTTGGTTTCCTGAAGATTATAACCAATGGCTAATTCACAAAGAGCAATTGCTTCTTTAATTTTCCCTTCACTTTCATAGATATCTGCTAAGAGTGAAAATGAGGGGAAATTAGGTGTAGGCATACGATGAGAGTATTCCATCAGCCAAGCTTCATAAAAATCCGGAAACAGCTCGATATCTTTAAGACAGATCTCAACTAAATCCTGCCGGCACTTGTCACCTGCAGCCATCATATCCTGGTAAAGCTGTATTAATTTTAGGTAGGCGTAATGTTTATCTAAGGCTGAGGCAGACTGTGCAGCCTGCAGAAGCAGCTCTTCAGCCGCCTCTGTTTTGCCGGCGCGTCTCAGCTTTTCTCCTTTGCGCCATGCTTCTCGTGTATTTTTTTTGCGACGCCAACGAAACATAGTGACACCTCCAGACAATGATTAAGGAATGGTGAGAAATGGATATCGAATTAGTCAGAACTGAAATTAAACTAGGCGATAAAATAGTATATCTTGATGTGGTTGATGATGTGGAAGCCCTGATTACAGATTTAGCTGATGCAGACGCCGTTCCCTGCTGGGCAGTAGTCTGGCCTTCTGCCCGTACCTTAGCACGCTATATCTATAATAATCTAAACTTAACCG
>JAAYKP010000002.1 GCA_012522335.1 Bacillota bacterium | reverse complement strand
TCCCACCGGAAGTGATACAGACAATAAAGTCAAGAATCCGGGCCACCAGCAGAAGTGTCGCCACCACACCGGCGCTGATCATGAGATGGTCTGTCATAAAGAGCGTTCCGTAACTCATGGGAACTGCGATACCAAGACCTGATGCTAGAGCATAGGCACCGTACATATTAACTTCTTTATTAGTTAATTTACCGCCACTCATAATAAACCTCCTAGTAGTTGTAGTTATAGTACTTGTAGAAACCGGCAATACAATAAATAAAGACCATTCCTGATTCCAACCACAGCTTGTCCCTCACAACATCCTCTGCGTCTCGCCGATATAATCCCCCCTGCCCCTTTACTGTTTATCAGAGAAGGCAGCAGCTGCCGCCGCCGTTTCTGACCCTTTACCCAGTTCAAACACTTGTTAACCTTTGCTAACTTTTGATATTTCAGAAAATTTACAGCAAAAAAATATCCCAGTCTGTAAGTCAGTTAATTAATTGACATCACTCATGAATATTTGATAATTTCAGACAAATTGTATCATATTTTTTTCAGGAGGGCAATAAAAACTTTACCTGGTAAATATTAGCAGCCATGCTGCCTTACGTAGCTTCAGTCCAATCCTGCAGCTTTTCTACATCTTTAACAGTAATGCGCTGCTTGTCTAGGGCAATAATCCCCTCTTTTTGAAAACGGCTTAAAATTCTGGCCACAGTTTCCCGGGAAGTGCCAATCATGCTGGCCATCTCCTGACGTGTCAGGTCAAGCTCCAGCACTATCCCCTCTTCTTCCCGGCGGCCTTCTACGCGTATAAAACGCAGCAGCAGACCGGCCAAACGGCCGTAGGTGTCCTGCAGCGCCAGATCACGCACTAAGAGCTGTGCCTGCCGCAGGCGCCGGCTCATAATACGCAGCAGCTTAATTCCTAACTGCGGCTGCGCCTCCAGCAGACGCTCCATGTCAGCATTACGCAGCAGCCAGCATTGTGTATCCTCAATTGCTTCAGCCGTAGCAGGGTAAGGTCCACGGTCAAATAAAACCACTTCAGCAAAAATATCACCGTCTTTATAAATGTGTAAAATTTGCTCCCGCCCGTCAGGCGATGATTTGCTGATTTTAACACGACCGCGGTTGATGACAAATAAAGCTTCTCCAGGTTCTCCTTCCAGAAAGAGCAGTGAACCTTTCGCATAGCTGCGCTCGATCATCACACCGGAAACCATCTCTAACTCACTGTCTGCTAACCCGGCAAAAAAGGGTACTTTCCGCAAATATTCGGCGCTGCGCTGCACTGTCTCACTCCTCGCAAGTCTGCTCCTTAATAGATGATATGATAATCAACGGCCTTAAGATTAACACAACCCGTCATCAGCATGCCGTGCCGCAGCTCTTCCGTCATCGTCTTAATAATTGTTTTTACTCCTGCTGCGCCATGGCCAAAGGCACCCCAAATGGCAGGACGCCCAATCAGCACGGCATTTGCTCCCAGTGCCAGCATTTTTAAGGCATCTACCCCACTGCGAATACCACCATCGGCAAAAACAATAATTTCACCTTTGACACGCTCCACAATTTCCGGCAGCACTTCCGCCACACCCGGTGTACCGTCCAGCACTCTGCCGCCGTGATTAGAAACGACAATGGCCGCCGCACCGATTTCCACAGCCATTTCTGCTTCCTGCGCCGTCATAATCCCTTTCAGGATGAAAGGCAGTTCCGTCATTTTCACCAGCTCCCGCAGCTGGTAAAAACTTTTCGGGCCTACCGGCTGACCCTTCAAAGCCATAGTTACTAAACCGGCACCATCGATGTCAATGCCCACCGCTAAAACTCCACTTTCCTCTGCCTGACGAATCCTCTCCCGCAGTGGCTCCATGGCACGCGGCTTAATAATGGCAATCCCATTCTTGCCTGCTTTTTTAATCGCCTGCAGACCCAAACGGAAATAATCCGGATCTGCGCCATCACCGATAAAGGCACAGGAACCTGCCGCTGCCGCTCCCTCAACTAAAGCGGTGATAAATTCCTCTTCACTTAAAGCTCCTCCCAAATTGTACGCGGCACCGGTTAAAGGAGCAACCAGCACAGGTGTGGTAAAGGTGCGCCCAAACAGCTGCAGAGCATGATCAGGCTGATCAACCTGATGGATAGTGCGCATGTTTAAATGATACATTGCCAGCGTCTCAACATTGTTCTGAAAGGAAGAACCGGATAATAAGCCTCCGATACCCGGCACCTCTCCTGCACAGGCACGTCCATCACAAACACGGCAGACACGGCAGCTGCCGCGCAGGCGCTCCCTTGCCCGCTCTTTTATCTCCCGTACATTCATCCTTGCGTACCCCTCGCTTTCACCAAGTAGTTCTATCTTAACTGCAGCCACCTGCAGCCCGCTACTTTTCAGCGCTCTTATCATACCATATGCCCTCAGCATTTTGCCAGCCATGCCGGCACAAAAATCTCTGCCGACGGGCCGACGGGCATTTTCCGAAAAAAAAGCTGCGGGATCAGCCCGCAGCCGGACATGACTGTCAGTTATCTGCCAACAGGGCACTAAGTATGCTGCTGATAATTGACAACAGCAAAGCGCCAAGGATGCCAGACCAGAGAGATTGCACAACAAAGCCTTTAACGGTATCTGCCACCAGCCAGAGTAAAAAACCGTTAACTACCAAAGTAAATAAACCGACTGTCATAATATTAATCGGCAAGGTTATGAGATTAATAATGGGACGAATGATGGTGTTGACAAAACCCCAAACCAAGGCTGCCACCAACGCTGCGGCAAAACTCTCAATACTCATGCCCTTAATCAAGAATGTCGTCAGATAAAGGGCCAAAGCATTTAACACCCACCGCCAAACAAGGCCCCGCATGCAAATCACCTCTATCCTGTTAGTTCTGTTTTGCTATTTCGACATATTGTGAAAGAATCCTCTAACTGCAGCATAAATTTTACTTTTTTACCCTTATTTTCGTGCCAATCTGCCTACTCCTGCGCCCCATATTCCTGTAAATAGGCATACAGACTAGCAGCTGCCGCCTGATTCATGCCCTCTACGGCAGCCAATTCTTCCACCGTTGCCTCCCGCAGCGCTTTAATGCTGCCAAAAGCTTTCAGCAGCGCTTTACGCCTCTTTTCACCAATGCCCGGTACTTCCAACAGCAGCGAGCCGCGGGCACGACGGCTGAGCTGCCGCCGCTGCTGAGTCACGGCAAAACGGTGACTTTCATCGCGTATCCGCTGTAAAAGCTGCAGCGCCGGTGAAGTACGCGGTAGGCGCAGCGGGTGCTTTTGTTCCGGCAGATGCACCAGTTCCTCACCTTCCGACAGTGCCAGCACAGGCAGTTCGGCATAGCCCTGTTCAGTCAAAGACTGCAGAGCTGCATTCAGCTGTCCCGGGCCGCCGTCGATTAAAATTAAGTCCGGTACCAGCAAAAATGGATCTTCAGTAGTTTCCGGAAGCTCACCGGCTGCCCGTGCTGCCTGCAGGCGGGCAAAGCGCCTGCTGATCACTTCCTTCATGGCCGCATAGTCATCCGGTTTATCAACACCGCGGATACGAAAACGCCGATAGTCAGCAGGTCGCGCACTGCCCTTTTCAAAAACGACCATGGAAGCCACAGTCCCTTCGCCCTGGAAGTGGGAAATATCATAACCCTCGATGCGTAATGGCGGTGCGTCTAAAGCAAGCTCCTCCGCCAATGCCTGTAAGGCGGCCTGCGGGTCACGGGCACGGCTGCGCAGTACCTCCTGTTCTAAAAACAGCTGGGCGTTATCCAGGGCTAAACGTACCAATTCCTTTTTTGCCCCCCGTTGGGGCACATGCAGACGTACTTTGGTGCCGCGCTTTTGACTAAGCCAGGCAGCCAAAAGTTCTGCTTCGGCAGCCTCTTCCGAAAGCAGAATTTCCGGCGGTATCTCACCGGCATGGGTGTAGTAGCGATGTAAAAAGGCTGTCAGCAGTTCTGCCCCTGCTTCACCGGTCGGGTTCGTGAGGAAAAAATGCTCCCGACCCGTCAGCTTACCGCTGCGCACCACAAATAACTGTGCACAGCCGCCGTCTTCGCCGGCAGCCAGGGCAATAATATCCCGGTCGCCGCCGGCAGTGACGGCAATTTTTTGCTTCTCAACAATGGCTTCCACAGCCCGGTACTGGTCGCGCAGTCGTGCCGCTTTTTCAAAATCCAGTTTTTCAGCTGCTTCTGCCATGCGCTGCGCCAAATCACGCAGCAGCTTATCCTGCTTCCCCTCTAAAAAGAGCAGCACTTCATCTACCAGGCAGCGGTATTCCGCCGGAGAAACACTTCCGGCACAGGGAGCCAGACAGCGGTCAATATGACGGTTTAAACAGGGTCTTTTTGCTTTCTCGGCATCGATGGGACCGCGACAGTGACGCAGCGGGAACAGACGGTGCAGCAGGCGAATGGTTTCTTTCACGGCCCCGGCATTAGGATAAGGGCCAAAATAACGCGCCCCATCCTTTTCCACACGGCGTGCCACATGAATGCGGGGAAATTCTTCCTGTACAGTCACACGTAAATAAGGGTAGTGCTTATCATCCTTTAAATTAATATTGTAACGCGGCCGATATTCTTTAATTAAATTGCTTTCTAAAATCAGTGCTTCTACTTCTGTATCGGTTACCGTATAGTCAAAATCACGTATTTTTTCTACCATCACACGCACTTTGGGCGTTAAGTTGTGGGCAGCCTGAAAATAGGAACGCACCCGCTGCCGCAAATCTACCGCTTTACCAACATAAATAATCTTGCCGCGCTCATCCTTCATCAAATAGACACCGGGACGGTGCGGCAGCTGCTTCAGTTTTTCCGCTAACTGTTCCTTGGCTTCAGTCATCATCAACCTCCACTACTGTACCGGTGCCAGATATTTTTTCAGGTAGCGTCCCGTATGGGAGGCCGGTACCTGACAAACTTCCTCCGGTGTACCACAGGCAATTACCCGGCCGCCCTCGTCGCCGCCTTCCGGACCTAAATCAATCAGGTAATCAGCCCGCTTAATCACATCCAGATTATGCTCAATCACTAACACGGTATCGCCATTATCGACCAGACGGTCGAGAATCGTCAGCAGTTTATTGATATCATCACTGTGCAGGCCGGTAGTCGGTTCATCAAGGATATAAAGTGTTTTCCCGTTACTGCGGCGGGAAAGTTCGGTTGCCAGTTTAACCCGCTGCGCCTCACCGCCGGATAAAGTAGGTGCCGGCTGACCTAAACGGATATAGCCTAAGCCCACATCATAAAGAGTCTGCAGTTTACGCTGAATACGGGGAATGGCGTCAAAAAATTCTACTGCTTCCGCTACCGTCATTTCCAGTACTTCAGCAATATTTTTCCCTTTGTAACGAATCTCCAGCGTCTCGCGGTTATAGCGTTTACCGTGGCAGACTTCACAAGGCACATACACATCGGGTAAAAAGTGCATTTCAATGCGTAAAATACCGTCACCGCGGCAGGCCTCACAGCGGCCGCCTTTAACATTAAAACTGAAGCGGCCCGGCTTATAGCCGCGGGCTCTGCTTTCCGCCGTCCGGGAAAATAATTCACGAATATAATCAAAAACACCGGTATAGGTAGCCGGATTGGAACGCGGCGTACGCCCGATAGGTGACTGATCCACTTCAATCACTTTATCTAAATGGTCAAGGCCCAGCAGGTCATCATGTTCCGCCGGTTTGCGGCTGCTGCGGTGCAGCTCCATCGCCAAACGGCGGTAAAGAATTTCATTTACCAAAGTACTTTTACCGGAGCCGGAAACACCTGTCACACAGGTAAAGACACCCAGCGGTATGCGGACATCAATATTCTTTAAATTATGCGCCCGCGCCCCTTTCACTTCCAGCCATTTATCATTCAGCGGACGTCGCTGCGCCGGCAGCTGAATGGCTTTGGCACCCGATAAATACTGGCCGGTTATTGAAGCCGGCTCCGCTTTAATATCCTCCACTGTCCCGGCAGCTACTATTTGCCCGCCCCAGACGCCGGCGCCGGGCCCCACATCGATAATATGGTCGGCCCGCTCAATAGTTTCCTCATCGTGCTCAACCACAATCACTGTGTTACCTAAATCACGCAGGCGCTCTAAGGTGGTAATCAGGCGTTCGTTATCACGCTGATGCAGGCCAATACTTGGCTCGTCCAGAATATAGAGGACTCCTGTTAAACTGGAACCAATCTGGGTGGCCAGCCGAATGCGCTGTGCTTCGCCGCCGGACAGACTACCGGCTGCCCGCTCCAGTGTCAAATAGCCCAGTCCCACATTCAACAAAAAGGATAAACGCTCATTTAACTCCTTCACAATCAAGCGGGCAATCTGCTCTTCTTTCTCACTTAACTGCAGACCGGAGATAAATTCTTTCGCTTTCTCCACAGTCAGGGCGCTTACCTGGGCGATATTTTTTCCGCCCACCGTGACAGCTAAAGTGGCAGGTTTCAGGCGCGTACCCTGACATTCGGAGCAGGAACGCTGGCTGAGAAAGGCTGCTAACTGCTCCCGGTACTGCTCGGAAGTGGTTTCCCGATAACGGCGCGTCAGAATGGGGATCACACCATGATAGCGAACCTCATAATGCTGCACACGCCCGCCGCTTTCTACATACTGAAAAGGAATGCGTTCGCGCACACCCCAGAGGATTTTCTTTTGCTCCGCCTTTGTCAGTTGGGCAAAAGGTTTATCTGCGTCAATCCCGGTATGCCGGGCCATGGCCAGCAGCAGCTGCTGATAATAGCTGCCCGCTTTCCAGGGAGCCACGGCTCCTTCCAGCAGCGAACGCTGGGGATCAGGCACAATCAAATCCGGATCAAATTCCTCAGTGGAACCTAAACCGCTGCAGGCAGGACAGGCGCCGTAGGGATTATTAAAAGAAAACATGCGTGGTGTCAGTTCCTCAAAAGAGAACCCGCACTGTGGGCAGGCAAAAGTAGAGGAAAACAGCAATTCTTCCCCGCCAATGACATCAATGAGCACCAAACCGTTGCCATATTTTAAAGCCGTTTCCAAAGAATCGGCCAGCCTGTTCTCCAGTCCGTCTTTAATAATCAGCCGGTCTACCACAATTTCTATATGATGTTTTTTATTTTTATCCAGCTCAATTTCTTCTTCCAGTTCCCGCAGTTCACCGTTAACCCGCACCCGCACAAAACCGTCTGTCCGTGCGTCCTGAAAAAGTTTGCGGTGTTCACCTTTACGACCGCGCACCAGCGGCGCCAAGACCTGGATTCTTGTTTTTTCCGGCAGCGTCATAATGCGATCTACCATCTGTTCCACCGTTTGCTGGGCAATGGGCAGCTCACAGTGCGGACAGAAAGGACGGCCAATGCGGGCAAACAGCAGGCGCAGATAATCATAAATCTCCGTCACCGTCCCCACGGTGGAACGGGGATTGTTGGAAGTAGTTTTCTGATCTATGGAAATCGCCGGTGATAACCCTTCAATATAGTCCACATCGGGCTTATCCATCTGCCCCAGAAACTGCCGGGCATAGGCTGACAGGGATTCCACATAGCGCCGCTGACCTTCGGCATAAATAGTGTCAAAGGCCAGCGAGGATTTTCCCGAGCCGGAGACACCGGTAATTACTACTAACTGGTTGCGCGGAATATCAACATCTATATTTTTTAAGTTATGCTCTCGGGCACCGCGAATACTAATTGTCTTCTGCTTCATCTATTCTAAACCATCCTCTTTTCCGGCTTTACGCAGTTTAAAGATTAAATCACGCAGTTGGGCAGCCCTTTCAAACTCCAAATCTTTGGCCGCCTGTTTCATGGCCTTCTCTAAACGTAAAATTTCCTGCTTCCGCTCCTGCGCGCTCATGGCGGCGGCGGCTTCCAGCTTGGCCTCGTAAGGCAGCCGCTCTTCTGCCGCTCTGCTGGCTTCGATCACATCACGCACCGCCTTTTGGATTGTAGCAGGCGTAATACCGTGCTGTTCATTATAAGCCATCTGCAGAGCACGCCGCCGTTCCGTTTCCTCCAGGGCGATGCGCATGGAGTCGGTAATCTTATCAGCATACATAATTACCTTACCGTTAACATTACGCGCCGCCCGGCCAATCGTTTGAATTAAAGAACGTTCGGCACGCAGGAAGCCTTCTTTATCAGCATCTAAAATGGCTACCAGCGAAACCTCCGGCAGGTCCAGTCCTTCCCGCAGCAGGTTAATACCGATCAAAACGTCAAACTCACCTAAACGCAGGTCGCGAATAATTTCCATCCGTTCCAGGGCATTTATTTCGGAGTGCAGGTAACGCACCTTTAATCCTAACTCGCGATAATACTCTGTCAAGTCTTCCGCCATTCTTTTCGTCAGCGTCGTAATCAAGACACGCTCATTTTTCTCCACCCGGGCACGAATTTCACCGTACAAATCATCAATCTGGCCTTTAACGGGACGCACAACAACCTCTGGGTCCAGCAGTCCCGTCGGCCGGATAATCTGCTCCACAATCTGCTGACTATGTTCCTGTTCGTAGGGTCCGGGGGTTGCCGAAACATAAATAGCCTGGCATACCAGCTGCTCAAATTCCGCAAACATCAGCGGCCGGTTATCCAAAGCAGAAGGCAGACGAAAACCATGATCAACCAGCACCTGTTTACGGGAGCGGTCACCGGCATACATGCCGCGTATCTGGGGAATAGTTTGGTGCGATTCATCAATTAACAGCAAAAAATCCTGAGGAAAATAATCCAGTAAGGTATAAGGACGCGTACCGGGAGCACGCCTGTCCAGGTGCCGGGAATAGTTTTCAATCCCGGTACAAAAACCTAACTCATTCATCATTTCCAGATCATACCTGGTCCGCTGCTCAAGACGCTGCGCTTCCAGCAGTTTACCGGCAGCCCGCAGCTCCTGCAGCCGCTCCTCCAACTCCAGCCGGATATCAACCATGGCTGCTTCCAAAATATCACGGGAAGTAACATAGTGGGAGGCGGGAAAAATGGCTATATGATTGCGCTCGGCCAGAATCTCACCGGTCAGGGTGTCTATTTCCCGGATGCGCTCAATCTCATCACCAAAAAACTCAACCCTCACCGCCTGTTCGGTGGCACTGGCAGGATAAATCTCCAACACATCGCCACGCACCCGGAAACGGCTGCGCTCTAACTGCAGATCATTACGCTCATACTGGTTGGCAATCAGTTCCCGCACTACCTGGTCACGACTTTTTTCCATGCCGACGCGCAGTGAAACCACATGATCGCGGTATTCCTGCGGCGAACCTAAACCATAAATACTGGAAACGCTGGCCACGATCAAAACATCACGGCGCTCAAATAAAGCACTTGTCGCCGAGTGACGCAGTTTTTCAATCTCCTCATTGATAGAGGCATCCTTTTCGATGTAAGTATCAGTCTGGGGAATATAGGCTTCCGGCTGATAATAATCATAATAACTGACAAAATACTCCACCGCGTTGCCAGGAAAAAACTCCCTGAACTCACTGCACAGCTGTGCGGCCAAAGTCTTATTATGCGCAATAACCAAAGTTGGCCGCTGCACCTGAGCGATGATGTTGGCCATGGTAAAAGTTTTGCCGGAGCCTGTTACACCTAATAAAGTTTGATGTTTGTAACCACGATTTAATCCGTCCACCAGCTGCCTGATCGCCTGGGGCTGGTCACCTTGTGGACGAAAGCTGCTCTGCAGCTTGAACTTGCCCATTTTTATTCTCCTCAATCAGTTTCTCTGCCCTGGTTTTGGTTAACATAATTTATTATACCACAATTGTACCGGTCTTTTGTACAGCCAGTTTTTCTGCTAGTATTGTAATACTTTTTCCGGCCGCAGACCATAAATATTATCTTACCGGCTCTGAGGATGTAGCGCTATCGCTGCGGCTGCGTCGCCGCACCTGCAGGCGCAGCTACAATGGCGAAAACCAGTACAAACATTTCTGTACTGGTTTTATCGTCTTCAGTCTAAAGTAAATTTTACTGCAGTTCCGGGGGTTGACGAAAGATCCAGGGCGGCAGCTGTCCATAATTTTCTGCCGTGCTGTCGTCCGGCAGGGTGCTTTCCTTGAGCCTGCCGAAATCCTGCGACTGCCGCAAATTCTGATGAAACTTAATATCAGCTGACAGCTGCTGTTGTGCTGAAAGCAGCGCATTCATAGCCTGCCGCAGGGTTTGTAAAAGCTGGCGGTCCCGCTCTTCCTGCCGCCGGCATAACTGCTTCAGCAAGAATTCCTTTTCCTGCAGCTGCTGCTGCAGCTCTTTCACTGCGCATCCCCCCTTGCACCACTAGTATGTGCTGATTTTACTTTTTCATAAGCAGTCTACCGCAGTGCTGTGCGCAAAATCTCCAGAGCCCGCTTTTTCTGCAGGTCCATTTCTTCCAGCAGTGGTTCCAGCTGTGTCGTTAATTCTTCCCGTGTAGCCTGATTTACTGCCCCGCTTGCCGCCAGACCATGTGCAGCCTGAAAGGCGCGCACGGCTTTTTCGGTCTGCCCGTCATACTGGGCAGTTTCTTGCACCGGATACTGTAAGGCCGTCAGCATTTTTTGCAGAATCAGCACACTGCCGCCCTCATCACCCGGTTTTAAATCACTATAGATACCATACTGCAGAAAATAATAATCGTCCGGCAGTTCTACTACCACATCCGGTTCCAGACCGTTTTCGTGAATATCCCGACCGTTGGGAGTTTGATATTTAGCCACAGTATAGCGCAGCCCGCCCAATTGGGATAAGCTTTCTAAATGCTGCACCGTGGCTTTGCCGTAAGTTTTAGTCCCCACCAGGGTACCGGCATCTGTATCCTGAACAGCGCCGGCGATAATTTCGGCGGCAGAGGCACTGGCACCATTAACAAGCACCACCATGGGGTAGGCTTTTTTAGTTCCATAAGAGTGATAGGTTTGCAGCACATTACCGTCCCGGTCAACCATATGGGTGATGGGGCCGGCCGGGATAATTTCCTGAGCCACCAGCACTGCCTGATCCAGCAGGCCGCCGGGATTGTTGCGCAGATCCAGCAGCAGGCCCCGCATGCCCTCTGTTTCCAGCTCCAAAATCGCCTTCTGAAAATCTTGGCCTGTATGTTCATCAAAAGAAGTAATTTGAATATAGCCTATCTGCTCCGCCAGCAGCTCTGAAAAGACACTGGGGACAATGATATTGGCGCGGGTAATCTGAAACTCCAACGGTTCTGTCAGCTGCTCCCGCTCCACCGTTAACCTGACGCTTGTGCCTTCCGGTCCGCGGATCAGCTTAACGGCTTCCATGGTCGTCATGCCTACAACATCTTGCCCATCAATGGCTATGATCCGATCACCCGGCAGCAGACCGGCCTTTTCGCCCGGTGTATCTTTAATCGGAGCAATAATGGTAATATAGCCGTCAACTTCACTTATTTCAATGCCGATGCCGGAAAAGGAACCGTCTATTTTGATCATCATTTCTTCAAAATGGGCAGAATCAAGAAAGTTGGTTTGCGGATCATCAAGAGAATTGACCATCCCGTTAATTGCTTCCTTAATTAATTCTTCCCGTGATACATCTTCCAGATAGCGTTCGCTTAATATATTCAACACTTCTACCAGCGGCAGCAGTTCTTCTTCAATCTCAGCTTCGTCACTGGGCGTCTCTGCCGGCGGCTGCATTATCTGTTCCTGCTGATAATGATTTCTTGTCCCCCAAAAGGTGATACCATTTGTCACTATTAACAGCAGTGCCAGCAGGATGATGATTCTTTTTTTCAAGCACTGAACACCAACTTTCGGACAAATATTTAGCCTGCCCCTCTATTATAAACCTTTGCCGTTCAATCCGCCAGAGTCAGTTTTTCTCCTGCACAGCACGGCCTGTTAACTCCTGGCAGCCATCCGGAACCCCAGGCGCCCGCGCTTTGCGGCCAAAAAACCAGCCCGGTCCATGACCGGGCTTAAGTTTCTTAGCTTTGTAATATATTAATTAATTTACATAATTGAGCGGGTTTACACGATCCCCGTTAATCCGCACTTCAAAGTGCAGGTGCGGTCCGGTAGAATAACCGGTAGAACCGACAATGGATATGGCCTGCCCCTTGCTGACAGCCTGTCCATTGGCAACCAGGAAATCATGGTTATGAGCATAAACTGTAGCCACACCGCCGCCGTGGTCCACAATTACTAAATTACCGTAACCGCTGCCCATTCTATATGTATAGGCAATCCCCGCATCGGCAGCCAGCACGTTAACCGGACTGCCGGTATAGTTGGCGGCACCCGGCCAACGGTTGCGGGGGATACCAATATCAATCCCGCCGTGGAAAGTGCCCGGCTGACCGGTAATGGGATCCCGGCGATAACCATAGCCGGAAGTAATCCAACCCCTGCCGTAACCTTGAACCGGCCAACCCAGTTTTCCTGTGCCCTGGTTAGAAGAACCGCCTTGTGAGGCCTGCATCTGGAGAATTAAATCTTTAATCTTCTGTGCTTCTGCTTCTAATTTTTGGATCTCCGTATTGGTCTGTTGATAAGCAGCCTGCAGGGCAGACACTAACTGTTCTTTTTTCGCCCGCTTAACTTCCTGCTCCTGCTTTTTATTTATACTCTCCCGCCGTAAGCGTAACAGCTCCTGGCGGCGGTTTTCCAATGACTCTTTCAGCTCGGCAATGCGATCACGTTCCAGCTTTGCTTCTTCCAAAAGCTTTTTATCCTGATCAATTAACTGCCGCAAATCGTTATAACGCGTTAAAAAGTCGACAAAAGATGTGCTGCTGAAAAGAACTTCCAGGTAACTGACCTGCCCATGTTCATGCAGAGCCCGTAAGCGTACGGCCAGCACTTCATCCAATTGGACCAGTTTTTCTTCTGCTGCCGCCAGCTGCGCTTCCACAGCGGCAATCTCCTCTTCTGTTGTCGTAATTTTAGCAGCCAGAGCACGAAGTTCGGCCTCAATGACCTCCACTTCGCGCTGAATCAACTCAATCTCCTGCTTGACTCTGTTTTGTTCCTGCTTATTTTGCTGCAGCTCCGCCTGCCGCTGCTTAATATCCTCCTGCACACCTTTTAACTCTTCTTGTTTTTCTGAGACCGTAGTGGCTGCTGCCGGCAGCATACTGCTTAAAACGATGGCCACCACCAGCAGTACTATTACAGCATAACTGCGTTTTAACATCGCTACTCCTCCCCCGCTAAACTTTAAGAAAGCGCCGCATTGACAGCAGGCTCCCCAACCCACCGATGGTGATACCAATCAGCAGCAGCAGTTTGGTTATTGAAACTAAAACCATCTGCGGCGGCACTAAGGGCAGAAAAAATAAGTTTACTTTTGTCCAGGCAACAACTTCATGATAGAGGTAAAATAAGGCTAAAGCCGGCAGCAGGGCACCAATCCCCCCCAGCAGAACACCTTCAATTACAAAAGGCCAACGGATAAACCACTCTGTAGCGCCAACCCATTTCATAATCATAATTTCTTTGGCCCGCGCATTAACGGTCAGCTTAATGGTGTTAGCAATCAAAAACAGCGCCGTAAAAGCTAATCCACCCATAAAAGCCAGACCAACCCAGCGCACCGCCCCTGTAAAGCGAAACAGCTTCTCCACCACATCTGTACCGTAATCAACACGGGCAATGCCGGGCAGCGTTTGCAATGTTTGCGCCACCGCGGGAATATCTTCAGGGATCTTGGTACGAATCTCAAAAGAATCACGCAAAGGATTGCGTCCTTCTTCTTCGTACCCTGCCACTAACTCGCCCAATTGGCTTTGCAGGCGCGCCAAGGCCTGCTCTTTGCTGACATAGCGGACTTCCTCCACCTGAGGCAGTTGAATGACGGCTACCCGCAGCTGCTCAACTTCACTGCCGGCTAGTTCTTCGTCCAGATAGACCACAATTTCAACCTGATCTTTAATCTCCTGCGTAATCTGCTCCACATTGATGTTCAGCAGCATAAAGGAGCCTAAAATCAGTAAGGTCACCGTCACCACGGCTACAGAAGCAAAACTCATCCAGCCGTTGCGGACAATGCTGCGCATGGCCTCTTTAAAAAAGTAGGCAATATTTCTAATGAGCATGGTGGCTGTAGCCCCCCTTCTGCTCATCACTGACAATTTTACCGTTTTCCAGGACCACAACCCGCTGCTTCATCCGGTCCACAATATCTTTGGCGTGGGTTGCCATAATCACCGTGGTACCGCGAATATTAATAGTTTTTAATAAATCAACGATCCCCAGAGAAGTCTGCGGATCCAGATTGCCTGTCGGCTCATCAGCAATAATCAGAGACGGTTGATTAATAATGGCACGGGCCAGACAGACACGCTGCTGTTCACCGCCCGACAATTCATCCGGTTTGC
Source organism: Bacillota bacterium (assembly GCA_012522335.1). Taxonomy (GTDB): domain Bacteria; phylum Bacillota; class Dethiobacteria; order Dethiobacterales; family Dethiobacteraceae; genus UBA9865. Next base: position 4,121 of record JAAYKP010000002.1, on the reverse strand, counting down.
GTTTGGCTTTTCCCGCCAGCCCCACCATCTCCAAGGCTTCCGGTACCCGGCGCCGTATCTCCCGGGGTGAAGCTCCCACCACCTGCATGGCAAAAGCCACATTATCATACACAGTCCGTTTCTCCAGCAAACGAAAATCCTGGAAAACTACGCCGATACTGCGCCGAAACAGCGGTATTTCACGGCGGCGCAAACGCGTTATTTCTTTACCGAAAACCCGGATACTGCCGGAAGTTGGTAAAAATTCACGACCGATCAGACGAATCAATGTCGATTTACCGGCACCGCTGGAACCAACTATAAAAACAAATTCTCCTCTTTCGACACTAAAGTTTATATCCTTAAGTGCTCCGACACTATTCGGATAGACCATGTTAACATGCTGCATATCAATCATGATGTATAGGGCCCTCCTGTCTGCACATCCTGTGATTAATTAACAAAAGCTTACAATATTGCTGCGCGTACTTAACATAAATTCGACAGGTCACCAAAAATACCTTTAACTATTAACATTTTTTTTATTTTTTTCACATACTGACACAAAGGCAGACGCTTACAATTTATCCGGTCCTCTCTTTACCGCTTTCCGGCAGCAGCGGCAGTTTTTCCCCATAGAAAAAGCCGCCCACGGCGGCTTGTTTCCTTGGTGCTAACATGGCCTGCACCCAGATGAAGTTTACATTAAGGCTGACTCTTGGCGGGGCTGAACCCTTCACCCAGAACCTCGTGGGCGTTGCCCAAAATAACAAAGGCTTTATCATCAATCTCATGGACAATAGCTTTGAGGCGGGGAACTTCCGACTGCGTCACTACAGTGAGCACCATCCGGCGTTCCTGTCCGGTAAAGGCGCCTTCCCCCGTTAAAATGGTGGCACCACGATTCATTTCATGCAGGATGCGGTCCACAATAGCCTCTAGTTCAGCAGAAATAATTAGGGCCGCTTTACTGTTGCTCAGTCCTTCCTGGACAAAATCAATGACCCGGCTGGTAACAAATAAGGAGATTAGGGCATACATCGATAATTCCAGATTAAAGACAATCCCCGCCAAAGCAATCACTAAAAAATCTACTCCCAGCAGACTTTGCCCCAGGGAAAAACCAAACAACTTATTTAAAACCTGTGCTGCCAGATCGGTCCCACCGGTAGTGCCGCGGGCCTGAAAAACCATGGCCACACCGATACCCATCACAATCCCGCCATATAAAGAGGCTAACAACAAGTCCTCTGTCACTACCGGCAGAAAACTTAACACTTCGATCATGAGCGACAGCATCACAGAGCCAAATAAACCACGTGTAATATACTGCCAGCCAAACAGCTTGGCGGCGATGGCAAAAAGCGGTATGTTGAGTAAAAAAATCGTCAGGCCCACCGGAATATTAAACAGGTAATAAAGTACCACACCTAAACCGCTAATACCACCGGCGGCAATTTGATTAGGTGTCATAAACATATTAAAAGCCGCAGCAATGACGGCTGTTCCCATGACGACACCAAGATATTCTTTCAGCACCTGCCATTTTGACATTTGTGCACCCCCAGTGGCTATCCATTGCTGCCGGCAGTTTGCCGCAGATAGGCCTCGATAAACTGATCCAGTTCACCGTCCATGACAGCCTGAATATTGCCCACCTCTACACCGGTACGGTGATCTTTCACCAAGGTATAGGGATGAAAAACATAAGAACGAATCTGGCTGCCCCAGGCAATTTCCTTCTGTTCACCGCGCAGGCTGTTGATTTGTTCCAATCTTTGACGTTCATAATAATCTGCCAAACGGGCCCGGAGAATTGTCAGCGCCCGCTCCCGGTTGGCATGCTGCGAACGTTCGTTTTGGCACTGTACAATAAAGCCGGTCGGCAAATGCGTAATCCGCACCGCTGAATCAGTTTTATTCACATGCTGTCCCCCGGCGCCGCTGGCACGAAAAGTATCAATTCTCAGATCTTCAGACCGCAGTTCAATCTCCTGTTCCCGCTCGTCCACCTCAGGCAGTACATCCAGCGAAGCAAAAGAAGTATGACGCCTGCCGGCCGTATCAAAAGGAGAAATACGTACCAGACGGTGTACACCACGCTCTGCCTTCAGATAACCATAAGCATTTTTACCTTTCACCAGCAGGGTAACGCTTTTAATCCCGGCTTCATCACCGGGCAGCAAATCCAGTACTTCTACCTGGTAATTTTTCCGCTCCGCCCAGCGTGTATACATGCGCAGCAGCATGGATGCCCAGTCCTGCGATTCTGTACCCCCTGCTCCGGGATGAATGGCAATAATTGCCGGCTGCTGGTCATACCGGCCGCGAAAAAGCATGGCCACTTCCAGTTTGCTCACCTTTTCCTGCAGGGCAGTGACTAACATTTTCGCCTCGGCCCATAATTCAGCGTCATCCTCTTCCTCGGCCAGATCAATAACCACCTGTAAATCATCCAGCTCGCCCTGCGCGGCTGCCAAAGGAGCTATTTCATCACGCAGCGCATTTAATTCCTGGATAGTTTTTTGTGCCTGTTCCGAATCAGACCAAAAATCCGGCTGAGAGACCTGCTGCTCCAGCTTTTGCATTTTTTCCTGCTGTCCGGCTAAGTCAAAGGGAGACACTCATTTCTTTCAGACGATCCCGCAGCTGCTGATAGCAGGCTTTAATTTCCGCAGACATCTTCACACCTACTTCCCACAACATTTTTTATATTTTTTGCCACTGCCGCAGGGACAGGGTGCATTACGTCCCACTTTCTTGGCCGCGGCCGGTTTCTGTACTGCCGCTCCCTGGCCGTCAGGAGTTTCATTAGCTACCGCCACAGCCTGCCGCTGCAGCGGTGCCGCCAACTGCACCCGATAGAGCATCCATACGGCTTCCTCCTGAATTTCCTCAATCATCTGATCAAACATATTTTTCGCTTCAAACTTATACTCCACCAAGGGATCACGCTGACCATAGGCACGTAAGCCGATCTCATGGCGCAGCATATCCATGGCATCAATATGATTCATCCACTTGAGATCAACGGCACGCAGCACGGCTATCCGCTCCAGCTCACGCATACCTTCCGCACCCAGTTTTGCTTCGCGCTCCTCATAGACGGCAGCTGCTGCCTCATACAGCAGCGCAAATAATTCCTCGCGCTCTTTAGCCGCTAAAGCGTCGGCGGTAAAACGCCGCGGCGGTAAAAACAGTGACTCCGCCCAGGCCAACAGGCCGCGTAAATTCCATTCTTCCGGCAAAACTTCCGCCGGAGCATACTGGGCCAGCGCCTTGGTAATCATTTCCGACAGCCACTCTAACACCGTCTCCCGTAAATTTTCACCTTCTAAAACACGGCGCCGCTGGCTGTAGATTATTTCCCGCTGCTCATTGAGCACATTGTCATATTCCAAAACATGTTTCCGCGCTTCAAAGTTGCGGGTTTCTACTTTCTTTTGCGCTGATTCCAAAGCCCGGCTGATCAGGGGATGGTCAATGGGTGTATCCTCATCTAAACCTAACTTCTCCATCACACTGTAAATATTATCGCCGCCAAAAAGGCGCATCAAATCATCTTCCAGGGAGATAAAAAACTGACTTGATCCCGGATCACCCTGACGTCCGGCCCGGCCGCGCAGCTGGTTATCAATACGACGGGCTTCGTGGCGTTCCGTGCCGAGAATATGCAGGCCGCCAACAGCCAGGACCTGCTCCCGCTCCCGTTTTGTCTGCTCCTCATAAGCAGCCAGCAGCTGCTGATAACGTTCCCTGGCTGCCGCCTTCTCCCCTTCCTCCACCTCAGGCTGCCGGAAATATTCTTCCGGGACACAGCCGTACTGGGCCCGGAAATCATCAGCAGCCAGCACTTCAGGGTTACCGCCCAGCAGAATATCTGTACCGCGCCCTGCCATATTGGTGGCAATGGTCACCGCACCCAAGCGTCCCGCCTGGGCGATAATTTTTGCTTCTTTCTCATGATGTTTGGCATTCAGGACTTGGTGGGGAATACCGCGCCTGTGCAGTAAGCGGCTTAAAGCTTCTGAAGTTTCTATAGAAATAGTTCCCACCAGAATCGGCTGACCGGTTTTATGCCTGCTGACAATTTCCTCCACCACCCAACGGAATTTACCGTTGACGGTTTTGTAAATTACATC
>JAAYKP010000140.1 GCA_012522335.1 Bacillota bacterium | reverse complement strand
CTCCTGCGTTGGCTGCAGTTTTTCTCTTTGGTTTTTTTCGCCGCGATTACGGCACAGCCGGCTTATATGATTTGTATCAGACGGGCTGTTTAAATGGGGCGCAGCTGCTGATAGCCTCCGTTGTTTTGACGCTGTTTTTGCCTTGTTTAGCGCAGCTTGCCATGATGATCCGTGAGCGGGGGCTGTTTACCGCTGTCCTGATAAGTTTTTGTGTGGCTGTGTTAGCTTTTGCCGCCGGCTTAGTAGTACGGATAGTTTTAGGCGTACCGGCGCTGTAAGGAGTAGGTAATTGATGGCAGATGATATTTTGCTGTGTGACTTAAGGGTTGGCGAGGTCGGGAAAATTGTTGAACTGTCGCTTACTGATCGCAAAAACATAGGTAAAATGATGCGTCTCGGCATTATCCCGGGTGTTTCAGTATGTTTGTTACGCCGCAGACCGGGTTTCATTCTGCAAATCGGTTATACAAAAGTGGCTGTAGATCGACGGCTGGCCGCGCTTATTCGCGTTCGCCGCCAGCATTAAATCTTTGTCGAAAGATTTTTTGTGCCGGTCGCCTTGCTCTGACAAATTCCTGAGGCGGAAAGCTTTATAATCTTAAGAAGCGAAAGGAAAGGGTGATACCTGTGTCAGAGAAAACACTGGCAGTTGAACCTTATGTGCGCCGCAGCAGTGCTGAGGAAAAAACGTCAGGAAAGAATTACAAATGGCTGCAGTGGGACATGCCCCGCGAGCTGCTGAGCTGGGAAACTGCAGGGGCGGTTTTTGCGCTTATCCTGCTGACGCAGCTGCGGTTGATGGGAGAGTTAAAACCATTTGCTTTGGCTTTCTGGGCAGCAGCCGGCCGCAATGAAAGAAGACGTATGGCGGTGTATGGTGCTGTCATGCTCAGCGCAGCGCTGTTGACAGAAGGTGTTTTTTATGCTCTTGAGCTTTGCTTAGGCAGTTTAGCCTACTATGTAATCAGTTTACGTACCGAGAAAGGGCCTCAGCCAAAAGTGGCGATTCTTGCTGCAGCGCTGTTGATTGGGGCCATGCCCCGTCTGTGGTCAGCATATTTTCAGCCCTATGAAGTTTTTTTGATCGTGCTGGAAGTGATATTGGCAGTGCTGGCAGCAGTAGTCTTTTTGCAGGTCTTTGCCAGTTCGCCGGCCTACCTTTATCCTGAACGTCATATTGAAGAGATTACTGCCTGGATAGTTTTTCTTGGCCTCCTTTTATTAGCTATGGTACAGACAGGGGAAGTTCTGTCTGCAGCTGCAGGTGGTTTTGCCAGGCTGGTGATTATTTGGACAGCCTATTGGTTTGGCCCGGGAGTGGCTGCGGCAGCCGGAGCCTTATTAGGTTTTATGCTGGGCGTACAGGGCACAAGTTTTATCTGGGTCGGAGTACTGACTTTTGCCGGCTTTGCGGCAGGTTTGTTTCGTGCTTACGGGCGGCTGGCTGCGGTATTTGCCTTTGCTGTGGGGATTGGAGCGTCAGTATTATATGCTTTTGGCTGGGAAACAGTTGTCAATGAATTGGTGATTACTGCCGCTGCCGGCTGCATTTTTCTGCTGACGAATATGATGCCTGTGAAGTTGAAAGCCCTAGCGCCGTGGTTGCGGCGCAGCGCAGTTGATGAGGCCGAAAAAGTAAGAGAGCTGACGGCTGTTCGTGTCCGTGATTATGGCTTGGTATTTCGTGAACTGGCGGCGGCCTTTACGCAGGCAGCCGTGGCTGCCGGGGAGGACAGACCGGCTCTGGCGCGTTTGGTGGAAGGAGTAGCTGCCCGGGTCTGTCAATATTGTGCCTCACGGCGCCGCTGCTGGGAAAAAGATGTACAGCGTACATACAATGCCATGCTGCGGGTGCTGGCAGAATTAGATGCAGGCAAGGCTCTGGCTGAAGTGCGTACACCGGAATTCTTTGCAAAGTTCTGCTGTAAGCAGGAAGATTTTTTACGCACTGTAGCTTTTATGCACGAGTTGGAAACCTATGGGCAGGTGTGGCAGAAAAAACTGCAGGAAAGCCGTGAAGTTGTTACTACGCAATTAATGGGGTTGTCGCAAATTATGCTTGATTTGGCACGGGACGTAAGGCAAGGTCTGTCAGAACAACAGAGAATAAAAAATCAATATTTTCATCTTGAGCTTGGTATTGCTCAGGCTGCCAAGGGGAAGCAGGATGTATGTGGTGACTATTATAGTTATCTGGAACTGCGTGATGGCAGGCAGGCCTTTATTATTAGTGATGGCATGGGCAACGGTCTCAGTGCCCACCAGGAAAGCCAGGCAGCAGTACAGCTGGTAGAACAGCTGCTGTTGGCCGGCTTTCAAAAAGATGCGGTAATACGCACCGTAAATACTATGCTGCAGCTTCGTTCGCCTGAGGAAAGCTTTGCCACTTTAGATGTGCTGATTGTCGATGCGGAAAAGGGGGAGGCAGAATTTTTAAAATCGGGGGCTGCCCCAAGCTATTTACGGACGCAAAGAAAAGTGCAGGAAGTGAAAAGTCCCTCCCTGCCTTTAGGCATCATAAGTGAGGTAGAGTTGCAGCCTGTTACTGTCACACTGACGGACGACAGCCTGATTGTGATGCTTACAGACGGGATATTTGAAGCCGCACCGGGACAACCGGATTGGCTAAAAAATTATTTGGCTGCGCAAACTTATACACACCCACAGGTGCTGGCAGATGACATTTTACTGAAGGT
>JAAYKP010000139.1 GCA_012522335.1 Bacillota bacterium | reverse complement strand
TTGGAATTAGGCAGCGGACTGGGTTTACCCGGTACTGTCTGCGGCATCTGTGGCGGTCAGGTTATGTTTTCCGATTATAATCAGGCTGCGGTAGATCTTTCCCTGCATAATGCTGCATTAAACGGAGTTGAGGCGGAAGGCTGGCTGGGTGACTGGCGGGCATTTACACTGCAGCAGCGTTTTGATTGCTTAATCTGCTCTGATATTTGTTATGATCCGCAGCTAAATCCTTTTCTGTTGGCTATTTGCCATAACAATCTTAAAGCCGGCGGCCAGATCCTGATCTCGCACCAGCGGCGCCAGCCAACTTATCAATTTGTTGAAGAGCTGAAGACTGAATTAAAGCTGCAGGAAATTCGTATCGATGGCATTGAAAAAGATGAAGAATCAATTTACGGTCAATTTGCTGTCAGCATTCACCATCTGCAATCAGCTGACTAATGTCGGCAGCTAAAGTTGTTTTTTCCTATTTCACCATGATTATTATGTCAAAAGACAGTGCTTATCACAAGACTAAAATGAAGATTTGGCTGGGTTATAGATATTGACAATATACTAAGGTACCTTTATAGTATTATTAGAAGGTACCTTAGTATTATTTTTTAAGGAGGTCACTAATTATGGGCAATGATCATCTCGATCTTTTAAACAAATTTTATCGGCTGCAGCGGTTGTTGGGCAGATTCCATTACTCTAAATTTAAGAAGCATGGCCCCATGGGCAATATCCATCGGGGTCAGGGACGTATTTTAGCCTTGCTGAAATTAAAGCCGGAAATTAGCCAGAAAGAGTTATCAGATTTGCTTGACATGCGCCCGCAATCTCTGGGGGAATTGCTGGGGAAACTCGAAAGGAATGGTTACATTACCAGAACACCGTCTGAAAGGGATCAGCGCGTTCTGATCATCCGCCTGACAGATGCAGGTAAAGAATTATCAGCTCTAAATGAGCAGAAGTCAGATACAGGGAGTTTATTTAAAAGTCTAAGTACAGAAGAACAGACTGCGCTAAACGACTACCTGGATCGCATTATAGCAACTTTAGAGCAAATGTTCACAGACGGTGGTCAGACGTCTGAAGCTGATGGCACTTCTTTCTGCCGCGGCAGTAAACATTTTCATCTGCCAGGGAACTGTCACCATCGTCACCACAAAGGGTTCAAGGGGGTTGGTCATAATAAAAAAAGAGATGACCATTGGTGATAAGAGGTTAAGAAGATTATCTAGAAGCCTCAGGAAAGTGAAGCAAAGGAGAATCTTCTATGCAGCATAGGCGAATTGGTGGTCGTGGTGTCAGGTATCTTACTGAGGAAGAGAAGCAAAATAAACCTGAAGTCACCAGTCAACTGCTTAAGCGCATCTTTAGCTATTTGCTTCCCTATTGGAAACAACTGTGCATCTGTATTTTATCGATCATTACATCTGCAGTACTGGGTGTATACCCAACGCTACTTACAGGTCGAATTATAGACGAAGGATTAATCGGAAAAAATCTTAAGCTGCTGCTGCTCCTGATCGTTGCTTCTTTTTGCTTAATGATAGCATCAAATATGGTTAACGTGTTGTTGACCTATATCAATACCTGGGTTGCGCAGCACATTATTTTTGACATGCGCAACAACATGTTTACTCATCTGCAAAAAATGTCGCATAATTTTTTTACAACTAAGAAACAGGGTGATATCATCGCCAGAATGACCAGCGATATCGACGGGGTGAGAAATGTCATCGTTAATACACTGACGAGTATTATTCAGAACGTTGTTACTCTTGTTGTAGCGCTGGTTGCTATGTATCAGAAAAACTGGATTTTGGCAACGCTGGCAGTGGTTTTAGTACCTCTGCTGACGATACCGACGAAACTGGTGGGCAAAACACGCTGGTCGCTGGCTCTGGAAGCTCAAAAGTATAACGATCAAATTAATCAGATACTAAATGAAACGCTCAGTGTTAGTGGGCAGATGCTTGTTAAACTGTTCACCAATGAGCAAACCGAGTATGACAAATACGAGGCCAGTAACCGTGAAATGGTACGTCTTAGTATTAAAGAGAACATGGTTGGACGGTGGTTCAGAGTTGTTCTGAATACTTTCACCAGTGTAGGGCCGATGCTAATCTATCTTGCTGGCGGGATTATCATCACCTTTTACCCGGGCAGTAACCTGACGGTTGGTGACATCACAGTTATGGTTACATTATTGTCCCGCATGTATAGGCCTGTAAACTTGCTGATGAATGTGCAGGTTGATGTGATTCGATCGTTAGCATTGTTCACGAGGATTTTTGAATACTTTGACATTAAACCTGAAATTGAAAACGCTCCGGACGCAATCCTGCCCTCAGAATGGAAAGGTGAACTGCAATTTGATAATGTTGTCTTTTCATACGTGAGTGATGTTCCTGTTTTGCGTGGCGTATCTTTCTTTGTGCCGACAGGAAAGTCCGTAGCTATAGTTGGCGCATCCGGGGCAGGAAAATCAACAATTGCCTATCTGATTCCGAGACTCTACGATGTACAGGGCGGGTCTGTCCTGCTCGACGGCATTGATATCCGCAAACTTGATTTGACCTATTTACGCCGCAAGATAGGTATGGTTACGCAGGACACCTATCTGTTTAATGCCACGATTAAAGAAAATTTGCTGTATGCAAAAAGGGATGCCAAACAGGAGGAATTGGAAGAAGCTTGTCGCAAGGCCAACATTCATGATTTTATCATGTCATTACCTGACAAGTATGACACAATCGTCGGTAACCGTGGCCTGAAACTGTCCGGCGGTGAAAAACAACGTATCTCTATTGCCAGAGTGATTCTTAAAGATCCACCGCTGAAAATTTTCGATGAGGCGACATCATCACTCGACTCTATTTCTGAAAGTCTGATTCAGGATGCTATTGAGCCGCTGCTTAAAGGCAGAACAAGTATTGTTATTGCCCACCGGCTCTCAACGATCCTTACTGCTGATGAAATACTTGTCATCAAAGACGGGGTTATTAAGGAACGTGGGGTGCACAGCGAGCTTGTCGCAAGTGGGGGAATCTATACAGAATTATATGAAACGCAATTCCGACGTGCTATCGCGGAGCATGAAGAACGAAAGATTTCCGCACACCGGCAGCAGCGAGATAATTTTGCTCAGTTAATGACAGAATAAAGTATAAGGAAAGTATGCTGACCAGGTTGTAAGTAGTAAGTGAGGTGATGATAGTGGAGCAGAAAAGTTCGCTGTTTGCAGAAGTGGAAGAGAAAGAAGTAAAGGGCGAAATCTTTCAAGTTACCCACCGTATTCTCCAAATCCCCCGGGAAGTATATTTAAAAGTACTCCAAGACTACAAAGAACCCTTTAGTGAGCAGGGGGCCCAACAGTTTGTTGAAGCGTACCTTAAGTCGTCTGGCGAAGATCACGGGCTGATTGGTATGGTACGTTTAGATGAAAAAGATGGGCAGATTATTTTAGATGCTGCCATTCGCTATCGCATTAATCCGCTAGAGCGTCCAGGTTGCTGTAATGAATAGTTATAATATCAGCCACACAAAAGCGTGCCTAGGAAAAGGCACGCTTTGATAATGGTACACATGTTTAGACATTATCTGCATCTGTGTTTGGTGTTACATAGATGGTATGATGATGATCATAGATAACCATGCCCGGTTTGGCACCGCG
>JAAYKP010000138.1 GCA_012522335.1 Bacillota bacterium | reverse complement strand
GTGCCGTTTCTGGATCACCATGTTTTTGAATTTGCCGCTGCCATTCCCTTACAGTACAAGATTAAAGCCGGTCAGACCAAATATGTGCTGCGGCAGGCTTTTGCTGAACTGGTACCGCCGGCAGCAGTTAAACGGCCGAAAAAAGGTTTTCCTGTACCCACCCGTGTCTGGCTGCGGGGACCGTTGGCCAAAGAGGTGGCAGATTTACTGCAGACACCGCCGCTGACCCGCTATTTTAAGCGTACTTACATACGTAAACTGCTGGCGGAACATCAGGCCGGGCAGGCAGATCACAGCCGTAAGATCTGGGTGTTGGTGATTTTTGCCCTTTGGCTGCAGCAGTTTGCCGGCACAAACTAATAAGGGGGTAACCGCCCCCTTTAATTTTTTAACAATGCGCATTTACTCAGACACCCGGGCCGCTGTTTGATAAAAAGTTCACTATTTGGACACATTTTGTTCACTTGTACCGCTGTGGCGGGTGGTATACTCATGATAGGTAATTCTGCCTAAATCATGGCAGCAGGAGTGGAGCAGATGCTGAACCAGGTTGCGGTAAAAAATTTAAGCAAGTTTTATCAGCAGCGTAAGCTTTTTACTGATGTCTCTTTAACTGTTCCTGATCAATCGGTGTTGGTTGTGCTGGGACCAAATGGTGCAGGGAAAACAACTTTTCTGCGTATCTTGTGCGGCTTGACACCGGCGACGGCGGGAAAGGTGGAAATTACCATCAATGGACAGATCTTAACGCCTGAAGAGCGGCGCGCACAGCTGGGTTTAGTAACTCCGGAGCTGGAGCTGTACGGGGAATTGACAGCAGTAGAAAACCTGGAGTTTTTTGCCCGCGTGCGTGAGCTGCCTTTTTCGCGTCAGCAGGCGCGGGAGCTGCTGGAATTTGTGGGATTAAAGGGACGCGGACATGACTTTGTGCATACATATTCTTCCGGCATGAAGCAGCGCTTAAAATATGCTTATGCCCTGCTGCATCAGCCCCATATCCTGATCTTGGACGAGCCCACCACCAATCTTGATGAAGCCGGGGTGGCGCTGGTAGATAGCGTCATTCGCCGGCAAAGGGAACGGGGCATTGTGATTATGGCAACCAATGAGCCGGAGGAGGTGGCCTACGGTGATCAAACCTTTACGCTGGGTTAAACAGGGACTGGCTATTTGGCGTAAAGATCTGCAGATTGAGTTCCGCACCCGCTATACATACAGCGCCTTAGTGATGTTTGCCGTCACCACCCTGGTCACAGTTAGTTTTGCCATCGGTGGTTTTACTGCCGATGTGGAGATTACGGCAGCTTTGCTGTGGATAATTCTCTTTTTCTCAGCCATGGCCGGACTGGCCCGCACCTTTGTGGCCGAAGAGGAAACGGGTACGGTAACCGCCTTGAAAATGGCGGCACAGCCGGAGCCGGTTTATCTGGGCAAGTATCTTTTTAACGTAACCATTCTATGCAGCCTTGCCCTCTTAGTCGTGCCGCTTTTTATCATGCTGCTGAATATAAGTATTGTACTGCCGCTGGCCTTTTGTGCTGTGGTCCTTTTAGGCACACTGGGCCTGGCCGGAGCCAGCACCATTTTGGCGGCCATTGTCTCTAAAGCAGGCGCTAAAAACTCGCTGCTGACAGTACTGGCTTTCCCGGTTTTATTACCGCTGCTGATTACGGCCATTAGCGCCACCCGGGCGGCGCTGGGCGGCGGGTTGGCTGCTGAAGTCAGGTCTCATCTTTTAACGCTCTTTTTTTATAACGGGGTGGCTGTGGTGGCCTCCCTGCTGCTGTTCGAGTATGTGTGGAACGAATAAACAGAGCTGCAGTCTGCCGGCTTGTGATAAAGATAACAGAAGTGGAGGAAAACAGATGTTCTGGCAAATTATTTTAGGAATCTGGATGTCAGCTGTGATTGTGGCTTCCTTTTTATACATGCCGTCTACACAGGGATTGGGGGAAATGGGCCGGATTATTGTTTACCATGTGCCGGCGGCATGGATAGCGGTAGCGGCATATTTAATGGCCATGTTAAATTCCCTTGGCTATCTGCGGCAGAATAAGCTGCAGCTGGACCGACAGGCCCAAATTAACGCGGAGTTAGGCACCGTTTTTTGTCTCCTGGCCACCGTTACCGGTGCCATCTGGAGCCGAGGCGCCTGGGGGCAGTACTGGAACTGGGATCCGCGCCAAACTTCCATTACCGTCTTGTTAATGATTTATGCTGCCTATTTTGTTCTGCGCAGCGCCATTCCAGACGCTGAACGCAGAGCGCGTCTAGCGGCCGTTTATGCAATTTTAGCCTTTTTAACGGTACCGTTTCTTGTTTTTATTGCGCCCCGCGTCTATGTTTCACTGCATCCGGATCTGATTAATGTGCAAAACCGTTCCTTTGCTATGGATCGCAAAATGCTGGTGGTATTTCTTGCTTCGCTGCTAGGTTTTACCGGTCTCTACGCCTGGATGTATAATGTGCAGCTGCGGCTGGAGAATTTGCTTGCGGCTGCGGCTATGAAGAGGAGGGAGTATGATGGCTAAGGGATTGTCATATGTGTTGGCGGTAACCTTAATCACCTGGCTTGGTCTGTTTTTATATTTACTGCGGCTTGATTTAAGGCTCAGGGAGGCGGAGCGGCGTGAAGAAATATGATAAAGTAGTGCTTGTGTTACTGCTGCTGGTCTTTGGGGTAGGCATTTTTATGACGGCCCGTAATGCTTTAAGTACTTATGTTACTTTTGCTGAGGCGAAAGCAACGACACGCGCTGTGCAGGTTAAAGGCTCAGCCGTGGCGGGAACGCTGGAGGAGCTTGATGATGACCGCTATGTTTTCCTGATGGAGGACAGTAATGGTGAAGTGGTACGCGTGGTGGCCGGCGGCCAGGCACCTGATAATCTGTTTGAGGCAGAAAGTGTTGTCGCCAAAGGGAAATATGACGGCGAAGATTTTCTGGCGCAAAATATTTTGGTTAAGTGCCCCTCCAAATATGAAGCAGAAGAGCATCCCGCTGAAGTGCAAAAATAAGGCCCGGGTGCAGTTCCGGACGCCATGAAGGAGGGAAAATCTTGACACCGGAAAAAACAGATTTATCAGCACAGGAAAATAAAAAGAGTGCCCTGCAGCAGCTGCTGCAGTTTTTAAGTTCGATGCAGCTTGGTCTTATTTTACTAATACTGCTGGCTGTTATCTCGGTTTTTGCTACCCTGCAGGAGAACGAAACGGCCATTTCCAATATTTATCATTCTTGGTGGTATCTCGGGATGATGGCTTTTACAGCCCTCAATTTACTTTTATGTACCATCCGCCGTTTTAAGCCGCTGACAAAACTTGTTTTCCGGCCTCAGAAACTTACTTCCCCTGCCTCACTGCGCAAACTGCCGCATCATTGTGAGCTGCCGCTCACTCAGACAACCACGGAAGCGGCGGCGCTGGCGCAGGCGGAAGCGGTTTTTCAGCGGCAAGGCCTGCAGGTAGAAGTCAACACGGGGCCGGCAGGTAAAGTGTTGTTTGCTGAACGCGGTAAAATTGGCTACTTCGGATCTTTAGTGACGCATTTTAGTTTGCTGGTGATTTTACTGGGCGCCATGTACGGGTCCTTAACAGGCTTTGAACAGCGCAGCGGCGGTTTGGCCGGAGATCATTTTCATGTGGCAGAAGGCGGTTTTCGCGTCGATATCAAGGATATCAGGATGGAGCCGGAAGAGGATCCTACTGTGCGGCCGCGTGTTTTTAGTGAGTTAGAAGTAACAAAGGATGGCAGGCAGTTGGCAGCAGGTACAGTGGCTATTAACCAACCACTGCGTTTTAGCGGTAATTCCATTTACCACACAACCTTCCGCTATGTAGCCGATGTGCTGGCGAAAGATCTGACCAGCGGCAGGGAGCAGCAGTTAAAGCTGTGGGATGTTGACCGGCTGCAGCTGGATCGGGAGGGTAAAGTGAACCTGCATGTAATGCAGTTTTTCCCCAACTTTTCCATGCGCCAAGGCGGAGTACCGTATTCGAAAAATTATCTGCCGGAAAATCCGGTTTTAGTAGGTCTGCTGATCGAAAACGGTATAGCGGTTCGTAATGTTTTTTTACGCTTAAATGTACCGGAAGTAATTAACACCGGCAGCGGTGAGGTGGAACTGCTGATGTCCGGTTTTGAGCAGGCGGCAGTCTTTACCATTACACGTAATTTAGGCCGGCCAATTCTTTTCAGCGGGGCAGTACTGCTGATTATAGGACTGTACTTATGTTTCTTTACTTTCCCCCGCCGTTATTGGGCAGTCTTTGACCAGGATGGCGGTTCCCTGATTATCGGCGGCCGCAGCCGCAATCGTCTGCTCTTGGCAAAGGAATTGGAACAGCTGCAAAAAGATATCACAAGCAGAGGGGGAGAAGCGGATGTCTAGCCATATTCATGTATCTCCTACGGGGTTGTTTTGGGAAAATACTTTTTTTAATCTGGCGCTGGCGGTGTATTTAATTGCCGTTTTATGCTATCTGGCACATTTGCTGGGTAAAGAGCAGCTCGGTCGTTTTGCTTCTCACCTGCTACGCCTGTCATTTTTAGTTCATACCGCTTTCATTGTTACACGGGCGATTAATGTGCAGCGTGTACCATTTGTGGGCAGTTTCGAGTTTGGTAATATGTTTGTCTGGGCAACTGTGTTGGTATATCTGTGGAGCGAATGGCGGATGCAGGAGCAGTTTTACGCCGTGGGAGCTTTTGTGACGCCGCTGGCCATGCTTTATCTGGCCTACTTAACAGTAGTACCGCTGCTTTTCCCTGCCATACGTATCAGCCGGGTGCACAGCCGCTTGGCACCGGTGCTGCAGAATAAGTGGTTAACGGTGCATGTTAGTACTTCCATTTTTGGTTATGCCGGCTTTACACTGGCTTTTGCCGCCGCTGTGATGTGGCTGCTCAAAAGGTATCTGAAATCAGATCATCTTATCACACGTGCCCTGCCCGGGAGTAAAACGCTGGAGGAATACATGTATCGCGGCGCAGCCTTTGGTTTTCTTTTTCAGAGCGCCATGATTATTACCGGTGCCATCTGGGCAGATATTTCCTGGGGCCGCTATTGGGGTTGGGATCCGAAAGAAATGTGGGCCCTAATTACCTGGTTTGTCTATGCTGTCTACTTACATGCCCGTTTTACCCGGGGCTGGACAGGTTTACGCACGGTAGTTTTGGTGATGCTGGGCTGGGTTTGCATGGTCTTTACCTGGATCGGCGTAGCCTGGCTGCTGAGCGGCCTGCATTCTTTTGGTTAAAACGATGAAAAAAGTTAATGTAAAAGGGATTCTTGCGGAATCCCTTTTATCATGGCAGGATGCCGGCTTTGCTGTACTTAAGGCGTGCTGATTGGCGTCTTGGCAAACTGTTTTAATCAAGATATAATGTTTATAGTTATTGATCTGTGGAAAACTACGAACACAGGAGGTGAAGTCCGTGGAACAAGTTGGGCTTGTGGTTGAGGTCAAGGAAGATAAAGCTGTTGTGGCGGTAAAGCGTCACGATGTGTGCTCAAAATGCGGCGGCTGCGGCGTTGCCGCTTCCGGACGTGGTGAGACACAATTGGAAGCATTAAATAAAGTTAACGCCACTGTGGGACAAACTGTGAAAATTTATAGTGATACCTCCCATATACTGAAAGCGTCTTTTATGGTGTACATAGTACCTCTGCTTGCTTTGTTAGCCGGTCTGTTTATTGGACAGCAGTTAGAAGGCAGCGCCGGTTTGCGCCTGGATGTTTTGTTAGGTGCAGTTTTCCTTTTAATTTCCTATTTCCTGGTGCGCAGTTATGATCGCAAAGTTGCCGGCCGGCAGCTGGCGGCGGCGGTGGTTGAAATTTTACCCGCAGCCTGCGAAGGACCGACGGACGAAAAATGCTAATATTAGGGATAGCGGGGAGCCCCCGGAGGAACGGCAATACGGAGATCTTATTGGATGAAGCGCTGGCAAGTGCCAGGCAGGCCGGTGCGGAAGTGGAGAAAATTGTCTTAAGTACCCTTAATATTGCCCCCTGCAGAGGCTGCGGCTACTGTGAAAAAAAGGGCGAATGTATCATTAAAGATGATATGCAGGGCATCTATGAGAAAATTGCAGCCGCGGATGCCATGATCTTTGCCTCTCCCAATTACTTTTATCATGTTTCGGCGTATGCTAAGGCGGCCATTGACCGCTCCCAGGCTCTGTGGGCGCGGAACCATATTTTGAAAGACCCGCGTTTCCGGCAGGGTAAAAAAGGTTATTTTATCAGTGTAGCGGCCACAAAAGGTGCTCGTCTGTTTAAAGGCAGCATTTGGACGATGCAGTACTTTTTTGAGGCAGTAGGTTTTAAAATGGCCGGACGCTTGTTAGTCCGCGGTGTTGACGGCAAAGGGGAAATATTAAAAGAACAGCAATATTTAGAGGCAGCCAGAAAATTAGGTGAAGAGGCTGCCGGTAAATAGAGTAATGAAGCAGGAACGGTACTTCCGGCAGTGCAGGAAGTGCCGTCTTTTCTTTTCTG
>JAAYKP010000137.1 GCA_012522335.1 Bacillota bacterium | reverse complement strand
CATTATGGGGAGTGGTTACCCTGTCCCTGGTCTATTGGCTGGGACGCAAACACCCGGGACAAACAATTTTCCAGTACAGCCAAACACTTTTAGGCCGCTGGCTGGGCAAGGCGGTAGGCCTGGTTTATATCTGGAATTTTCTGCAGGTAGTGGCCATTGTTATCCGGGAATTCGGTGATTTTATGACCACTTCCTTTATGCCCAATACACCGCTCTCCGTTTTCTCCCTCAGCCTGGTTTTTTTGGCGGTCTGGTCTGTTTATGCCGGCTTGGAAGTTATAGCCCGCATGAATGAATTTATTATTATTTTAGTCATCAGCTCCCTGTATATCATTCTGCTGCTTTCTCTTGGCAACTGGGATTTAGGTAATCTGCAGCCCCTGTTTACCGTTCAGTTCCTGCCGCTGCTGAAAACATCCCTCGTTCCGGAAGTGTGGGCTGTAGATACCGTGTCCTTTGCCGTCATTATGCCTTTTTTAACGCGCCCTAAGCAGGCCTTCGCTGTCGGTACTGCAGCTACGGTTTTTGCCAACGGCCTTGTAGCAGTCGGCATCTTGGCACTGCTGGCCACCTTTGGTCCATACTTTACCGTTATTCCCCGCTTTCCCATCCTCACTTTTGTACGCGCCATCAATGTAGCACGAATCTTGTCACGCTTCGAGGTGCTGGTGATGGTAGTCTGGGTAGCCGGTGTTTTTATTAAAACTTCTTACTATTTATACTGTGCCAGTTTAGGCCTGGCACAAATTACCGGTCTAAGGGAAATACGGCCGGTGGTTTTGCCCCTGGGGATTATTGCCATCGTCCGTTCCTTTTCCATGTATAAAAACATTTCTGAGCTGGAAACAGCTGTCAGCAGCACCAACCCGGCCATTCTGTCCCTTTATTTCGGTATTCCCCTCATGCTGCTGCTGGTTACCTGGTTCAGGGAAAAGTTTGCTCAAGGTTAACTGCGGAGGTCGCAATGGAAAAACAAATCATTCTTTTATGTCTGCTCCTCCTTTGCCTTAATCTCTTTGCGGCAGGCTGCTGGGACCATATTGAAATAGAAGAATTGGCCCTGGTCCGGACTATTGCCATTGATTACCTGCCGGGGCGCCGGGCGCCTTACCTGGTTACCTTCGCCATTTCCCTCCCCTCCGATGTTGTAGGGGGTGAAGGCGGCGGCGGTGGCGCAGAACCTACACAGCTTTTTTCCGGTGTTGGGGCCACATTAAATCTGGCGCTGCGCCAGGCCAGTCTAAATTTATCAAGGCGGGTGTTTCTTTCCCACGCCGAAGTAATTGTCATCGGCGAAGAAATGGCCAAACATGGGCTGGCCCACGTATTTGATTTTATACTCCGCAGCCCGCAGATCCGTCTAAATTCCCATCTCGTTTTTACCAAAGGCCTTGCCCAACAAATCCTGACAACAACAGAACGTTTAGAAGTGGGGATCACGGAAGAAATCATCGGCATGATTGAGCAGTCACGGTATTTACCGGAAACTGAACCACTGCCGGCATATAGATTTTTACAAAAAGTAGTTACGCCGGGGCAGGAAGCCTATTCTGCCTTGCTGCTGAAAAGTCCGCCCCTGGAGGAGGTAATTCCCGGTTTAGAGGCCGAACAAAAACCCGGTGGCGAAGAAGAAGGTGGCGGCGGTGGTAGTGGAGGCAGCGGCCAGGAAGGGGAAAGCAGCGGCGGCGGGGAAAAAGCTGCTGAAGTCTTAACAATGACGGGGGTTGCCGCTTTTCGCGATGATAAACTGGCAGGGTTACTGGATGCCACTGAAACCCGCGGTTTTCAGTGGTTTTTAGGTAAAACCAGCCGCACCTATCTGGCCATCCCAGACCCCGAACAACCAGAGGAAAGTATTTCTCTGCTCGTTTCCCGCGTGCAGGCCAAAATTAAACCGCAGATAAAAAATGGGCAGGTTTCTTTTTCTGTGGAAGTAATTACCGAAGGAGATATCCGCTCACAGACGGCCGCATCAAAACTTAACACGCCGGAAATGATCAATAAAATCAACAGCGCCAATGCAGCCGTCATCAAGGAGGAAATGGAAAAATCCCTGCGTAAAATGCAGCAGCTGCAGGTGGATCTTGTTGGCTTTGGCACTATTTTGCATCGCCATGAACCAAAACTCTTCAGCCGGCTGCAGGACAATTGGTCTGAGCAATTCAGCAGGCTTAAGGTCGAGATAGTGGTTACTTCCGATGTTCGCCGCACAGGTCTGCAGTCCAATCCTGCCCGACCCCGACCTTAAGTAACCGGAGGTGCACCCGTTGCTATTATTGCTTTTATGTTTATTAGCCGCAGCTGTTTTTGAAGCACCGCGCCTCATTTATAACAAAATGTGGCGTGAATTAGCAGTCTTTCTGCTTTTATGGCTGTTTGCCTCAACCATGGCCGTTATACAATTTCTCAAGCTCGAATTTCCTACCGTTACAGAAATCCTGCAAAAGCTGTTTGCCGGTCTGAAATAAAGAATTAATACAGACTAAGATAATCCCTGATTACATTCAGAGTGTTAGGGCCAATACCGGAAACACGGGTTAATTCATCTATTGTTTGAAAAGGGCCGTTCTTTTCCCGCTCAGCAATAATGGCTGCTGCTTTGGCCGGACCTATCCCCGGCAGCTGCTGCAGTTCAGCTGCTGTAGCTGTATTAATATTTATTTTGCCGTTTTCAGCCGCATTTTCCTTTTGCTCCCCCTGGAAAGGCACAGTAATGCGGCGGCCGTCCAGCAGCGGTTCGGCAAGATTCAGAGCATGTTGATCTGCTTCCGGCAGCACCCCTCCTGCCGCTTCCAGTGCCGTATAAACCCTGGAGCCTGCCGGCAGCGTGTAAACTCCCGGAGCATGGACTGCACCTGCCACATGCACAACAATTTCCTGTTCAGTCTGTTCTTCCTCTGCCGGTGTCTCCGGAGGAGTTATTACCTCCACTGCCGGTTTCGGCAGCAATAAATTGCGGATGAGCAAACCTAACAGTAATAAGACGACCAGGATGATAGCACCAAGCTGCTCTCGTCTGGTCAGCTGTAACATTAGCAATGCCCTCCTGACTTTTAAAAAAGCTTGCCCTATCTTGGTAGAGCAAGCTTTATCTGTTCTTCGCCCATCATTTCTCACGGGCGCTTATTTTGTTTTTTTGACATTATTACCTGGGAAATGTCAGCGTACGACGACATTCACCAACTTATCCGGAACGGCAATCACCTTCACAATTTGCTTATCCTGTACCTGCTGCGCAATTTTTTCACTGGCCAAAGCCAACTCCTGCAGTGCTTCCCGTGTTAACCCTGTAGGCACCATGAGATGGTCCCGTACTTTACCGTTAATCTGCACCACAATTTCTACCTCGGCAACTTGTAAAGCTGTATGGTCAAAGGTCGGCCAGCTTTGTAAATGAACGCTGGGTTGATGTCCTAAGCGCTGCCACAGTTCTTCTCCCAGATGGGGGGCAAAGGGTGCCAGCATCAATACTAAAATCTCAAGGGCTTCTTTCATGATGCCGGGATGAACATTATCTTCCTTTTCATGCATGTAGCTATAAGCGGCATTAACGGCTTCCATAATTGAGGAAATGGCAGTATTAAAGTTGAAGCGCTCCTCAATATCTTCCGTCACCTTCTTTAATGCTGTATGCACGGCACGGCGCATTTCCTGATCAGATTTGTCTGCTTCTGCCTGCTGCTCCCCTGCCCGCTGCAGGACTGCAGCATAACGGTCAACTAACCGCCACACACGCTTCAGGAAACGGTAGCTGCCTTCTACGCCGCGGTCACTCCAGTCCAAGTCTTTTTCCGGTGGTGCAGCAAAAAGAATAAATAAGCGTACTGTATCAGCACCAAATTTCTCAATAATTTCATCCGGACTAACCACATTACCTTTAGATTTCGACATCTTGGCCCCGTCTTTATTAACCATCCCCTGGGCAAGCAGGCGGGTGAAGGGCTCAACGGCAGCAGTGTAGCCTGCATCATACAGGACCTTTGTAATAAAACGTGAGTACAGAAGATGCAAAATAGCATGTTCAATACCGCCAATATATTGGTCTACCGGAACCCAGGCGTCACCCTTTGCCTTGGTAAAGGGAAGCTCAGCATTATGAGGATCGGTGTAGCGGAAGTAATACCAGGAGGAATCAATAAAAGTATCCATGGTGTCTGTTTCACGCCTGGCCTGCCCGCCACATTGAGGACAGACTGCAGACAAAAATTCTTCATGTACAGCTAAGGGTGATTGTCCGCCGGCCTGAAAGGTTACATCTTCCGGCAGGATGACGGGCAGCTGCTCTTCCGGCACAGGTACAGTTCCGCACTGCTCACAGTAAAGAATGGGAATTGGTGCACCCCAGTAACGCTGCCGGGAGATTAACCAGTCACGCAGACGATATGTTACTTTAGCCTCGCCCCAATTGTTAGCTGCTAAATAAGCGGCAATTTTCTTTTTTGCAGCTTCACTGGTCTCACCGGTAAACTGGGCCGAATTGATTAAAAGACCATCATCTACATACGCTTCTGTTAAAGCGTCAGCAGTCAGTTCCTGCCCAGGCGGCGTAATGACCACACGCAGCGGCAGATTATATTTCTGTGCAAATTCAAAGTCCCGCTGGTCGTGGGCCGGCACACCCATGACCGCACCGGTGCCATAACCCATCAGCACATAGTTGCCTACTAAAATTGGCACTTCTTCGCCATTTACCGGGTTGAGACAGTAAGCCCCGGTAAAGACCCCTTCTTTCACCATCTCTGTCGAGGTTCGGTCTACTTCATTTAGTTTTTTCGTCTTTTCCACAAAGGCACGCACTGCTGCTTCCTGCTCGGTGCCGGCTGTCAGCTTCTCTACCAGAGGATGTTCCGCTGCCAGTACCAGATAGGTCACACCATACAAAGTATCGGGGCGGGTGGTAAAAACAGGGATTTCATCGGTGCCGTCTTTGACTTTGAAGCGGACTTCCACCCCTTCGCTTTTACCGATCCAGTTTTCCTGCATCGTGCATACCCGCTCCGGCCATCCCGAGAGCAGCTTTAAATCCTCCAGCAGGCGCTCTGCATAGTCGGTAATCCGGAAAAACCATTGTTCCAGATCTTTCAGAGTTACTTCTGCGCCACAGCGCCAACAACCGCCGTCTTCTACCTGTTCGTTGGCTAAAACTGTACTGCAGTTGGGACACCAGTTAACAGCAGCATGTTTTTTATAGGCTAAACCACGCTTATAGAGGAGTAAAAAGAGCCACTGCGTCCATTTGTAATAATCGGGATCACAGGTAGCTATTTCACGCTGCCAGTCATAGCTGATCCCCATGGCTTTCTGCTGCTTTTTCATCGCTTCAATATTACTATAGGTCCATGCAGCAGGATGAACATTATTCTTAATAGCCGCATTTTCTGCCGGCAGGCCAAAAGCGTCCCACCCCATGGGGTGCAGAACATTGTAACCGCGCATGCGCAGAAAGCGAGCCAAAACATCACCAATGGCATAATTGCGCACATGTCCCATATGTAAACGACCCGAGGGATAAGGAAACATTTCTAAAACATAGTATTTTTTCCCCCCCTCATCATCAGTCTGATCGATCTTATGCTCTTCCCAATACTGCTGCCACTTGGGTTCAATTACACTTGGATTGTACTCAGCCACCACAATCTGCCTCCTATGCTTCACAGGGCCTGTCCCTAGGCTTTTTCCCTATTATATACGGATTAAAGTATGTAATGCAAGAGAAGGACTGCTCTTATATAGGGCTTCTGTTAATATTTAGCGAAAAAAATACAGCCCTCGATAAATTGTTTTTGACAAATTAGACCGTCAGCTGTGATATAATATAGCTGTCATTTTTATGCAGAAATGAGGTACTGCCGTGCAGCGTCTGCTTAAACATCTAGGGCTGTTGTTAATTATCGTCGGCTTACTGCTGACCGCCGCCCCCCTCTATCGCTGGGCAGCCGGAGTTTATTATCAGCGGTTGATATTAAGTACTCTGGAGGAAACACCGGAGCATGAAAATCCTGCCCCTGACATCGACCCGGAACAGAGCAAAGAAGATTTACCTGCCGCCCTTGGCCTGCTGGAAATTCCCAAACTCGACTTAAAGGCTGCCGTTATCCACGGTATTTCTGAAGAAGATTTAAAGAAAGGCCCTGGTTTTTATCCGCAAAGTAAACACCCGGAAAAAGGCAATGTCTCCATTGCTGCTCATCGGGGAGTATACGGTGCCTGGTTTCGCCACTTGGACCGCCTTGAAGCCGGGGATGAAATTTTCTTAACTCTGGGTACTAACTGTTATCACTACCGAGTACGCCAACAGTTTGTAACCCACAGCCGTGACTGGAGTGTAATTGAATCCACAGAACAGCCAGAACTAACCCTCACTACCTGCCTTTATACAACAACCACAAAACGCCTGATTGTCAAAGCAGATTTAGTCAAAGTTGCTGAAAGGATAACACGGACTAAAGCTGTTCCGTAAGCAGCAGGACTGGCTGCCGCAAAAAATGGGGAGCCGGACGTATGTCCGGCTCGGGGATCTATCACTTGGGGGGTGATAGGGGTTATGGGGTTATAAAAAAAGCTTCAGCCGAAACTGAAGCGAAAAAGCAAAACTCCGCTCTTCGGCAACCTGGCAGTCATAGGCAGCAGCCCTTAGACCCATGGTTTTGCGTCCCTGCTTTTCAGCAGGTTTGCTTTTGTCGGTTGGGAGATCCTTTTATAAGCTATTCTGCGTGCAAGAGAAAAATCCTGCCTTCAAAAGAGCGTTTCGCGTTTTTTTAACGCTGCCTCTTGTTTACTCCCGTCCCTGCCGCAGACCTTTACTCTATTTATTCATTTTTTTTCCACTACTTTTTTCTGTTCAAAAAGAAGGAAATATGTACGGATCGACGAACGTATTGTAGAAATGACTCGGAGGTGAATCT
>JAAYKP010000015.1 GCA_012522335.1 Bacillota bacterium | reverse complement strand
TCTTGCTGCTGATGAGGCCGAAGGCTGCAAAGACAGAAGGGAGCAGGAAAAGAAACGCATAAACCATGAAATTGATCAGCAGAGAGGTAAAATCTTTAGCGTCGTAAGCAAGACGAATGCCCAGCAGAGTGTGTGTGATAGTAACCAGCAGCACTGCCGGCAGTAAGAGTAAATAGTTATACGTGACGCTTTTTATCAAGTAAACAGCAGCAGAGATGAAAAAAACGGTAATCAGTGCATTGCCAGCATTGACTAAAACCTTGGCTAATAAATATTCATTTTCAGTGACAGGGGAAACCATGATGGAGTTGATGGTGTGCTCTTTTTTTTCGTAAAACAGAGTTGCTCCAACCAGTAAAATGGTCATCATCACGCTTTCCATCAGGAAGATAACAGGCATAAAATGTAAAAGTATCTCCTCCTCTAAAAACCATGCCAGCACTACCCACAGTAAGAGGACAACAAAGTGTGCTGAGAAAAGGTTATATTTATTTAGACGCTCAAATTCGTTCTTTACCAGCACAATTAGTCTAGTCACGCAGAGCCACCCCCGTGACTTTAATAAAGATTTCTTCTAATGTTGTTTCACCGCTATGCAGTGTTTCAATTTCCTTCGTTTGCAGCAAATTAATAAACTCCGGTGATCTTATTGCTTCCATACTAAATTCGCGCTGTATTAACTCATTGTTTTCACGATATTCTACTTTTACGCTGCGCTTGCCGTACTTTAATTTCAGATTGCGTGGTGAATCTATTTCACGGAGTTTACCGTCGACAATGAAAGCAACACGGTCACATAATTCGTCTACATCACTCATGATGTGGCTGGTTAAAAAGACTGTGCCACCCTGCTCCTTAAATTCCAGAATCATATCTTTCATAATTCTGGCGTTGGCAGGATCAAGACCATTGGTGGGTTCGTCAAGACAGAGAAAAGCAGGCTTATTAAGCAAAGCGCGCACAAAATTCAGGCGGATTTTCATGCCTTTAGAGTATTCTCCCGCTTTTTTATGTCGATCTTCCCAAAGTCCAACTCTGCGCAGTAAAGGCTCCAGATCAACTTTTGTTTTGTATAACTGCTGGAAAAACTGTAGATTCTCCCAGGCTGTCAATTTAGAGAAAGAAATGGGCATTTCGAAACTGACGCCGATATCTTCATAAAAATCATCACCTAAAGCGGCCAGCGGCTGTCCGCGATATAAGATTTCTCCTTCATAACCGAGCAGCAGTTTAATCAAAATCTTTTGCGTGGTGCTTTTGCCGGCACCGGAGGGACCAAGGAAACCAAAAATTTCACCTTTTTTAATCTCGAAATCAATACCCTTAATGGTGTAATCCTGGTTTTGGGGGTATTTATAACGGAGATTATTAACTGTAATCATCGGCAGCGCCTCCTTTATCATCAGTATAAACTTTTTTTTTTGCATATGACAAGTATGTCATATGACAAGGTTGTCATTAAACATATTTTTGTTATAATGAAGGGAGGAGGGATGACTGCATGCCAAAAGAGACTTTTTATAATCTTGATGGAGCAAAGCAGCGAAGAATATTTCAGGCTGCTGTACAAGAATTTTCACGGCGCAGCTTTAACGAAGCTTCAATTAATCAAATAATAAAGCAGGCCGGTATTTCACGCGGCAGCTTTTATCAATATTTTCAAGATAAAGAGGATATTTATCTATACATGTTAACGGAAATCGGCAAGGAAAAAACAGCGGCAATCGAACAGGTAAGACAGCAGCGGCCTGCAGGTGATGATTTTTTTGCTGCACTTTTGCAGATGACGGAAGCGGCGTTGGATTGGGCACGCGCCATGCCGCAATATAACCAAATTGGTATGCGGATGATTTTAGATGACAGTGAATTTATTATAAAACTGCGGCAGCTTTCTCCGGCAGCTGTCAACCAATTTATAACTTTAATTGAGCGGGATCAAAAAAGAGGACTAATTAAAAGTGACGTTAAACCGGAATTAGTTATTGATGTTATTATGGTGCTCATGCAGCATTGTCTCAAAGAATATTATCAATCGGCTGATTATGCAGGCATGCTGCAGCAAGCTAAGAAGATATTTGCTATTATTAAACATGGCATAGCGGCGCCTAAGTCTACCGGCGAATGAATTAAAGGTGTATACTATAATTTAAGGATTGACATAAGTAGGAGGAAGCAGGGTGGCTCTAACAACAACGCTGGAAGAAAAAACAGTTAGCAGGATGATTGAGATCTATTGTCGCGGCAGGCACGGCACGAAGACAGGGCTGTGTCCGGACTGTCAGGCTTTACTTGCTTACAGTAAGGAACGTCTTTATAAGTGTCCTTTTGGGGAGCGGAAGCCGGTGTGTGGAAAATGTACTGTTCACTGCTATGCACCGCAAAAACGTACCGCCATTAAACAAGTAATGCGTTATGCCGGTCCGCGCATGCTTTATAAAAGTCCTTTGCTGACGCTGCGTTACCTCTACCGCAAAGCTTTTAAATCCGGCAATAATAGTTTTTGACAGGAACAGCAAGAACTAAATATGCAGCAAGGTAAAGATGCAACTACAAAAAGAGGAGCATAATCCTCACGTTGGACAGCACTATTATTAGAGTAAAAAGTAAAAAGGTCTGCTAAGCTAAAGCCCTAACCTGAATTGTTCAGATTAGGGCTGTCTTTATAGAACTTTAGTGCTGGCACAGCCGTCAGTATCAAGCTTGCACGCAAGCTTCTGCCGGTTATCACCTTTGATCAAGGTGAGGAAAGCCGGTGCCGTCCCACTGTTCAACTTTCTCGCTGAACTTTTTCAGCAGCTGCTCTGCCTCCTGCTGCGTAATTTTACCTTCCTGGACGCGTTTCTCCAGCACTTCCTGATAGTGAGCGAGAAGTTTTGCTTTTTTTTGCGGCAAATCAAGAGCATTGAACTCATTGATTTTGCGGATTTTTTCCTCCAGTTTTGCTAATTCTTTCTCCGCTTCCTCTTGTGTTATTTTTCCTGCCTTTACTAACTCCTGGATTTTTGCTTTTTTGTTTTCCATTGCCTTTAGTGGATCCTGCCTGTGACAATTAACGGTTTGTTCCTGCCGCAGAACATATGGTGCTCGTTGGGCCGCATGACTGACAGTCAGCGGCGCAGCCAAAGCAGATGTTGCTAAGTTTGTTAACACTGCCGCCGTTACAAGAACTTTTGCTATTTTCACTGCATCACTCCTTTATGTATTATTATCTGCATAATTGGGGAAACTTTGTCTTGAAATCATTGACACTGCAAAAAGGTAAAACCATAGCTGCCGGAAGTTATATTTTACTCACATAATGACAATAATTAAACAAGCCAAAGATAAGGAGGTTAACTAGCATGAAGAAATTTTTAGCAGTTTTTATGACGCTGGTAATGGCAGCCGTACTGCTTGTAGGGTGCGCAAGCGGAGATAAGGAGCCCACAGATAACGATAAGCAAACACCCGCTCCTGCGGGCAATGTGAAACTTTACCATGGTTTGGGCACAGCCGCCAACTTCCGCAACGGTCCGGGCTCAGACAGCGAAGGGGTACCTGTTTACAGCTTCAACTTTGTTTTTGCTTCTGCTATTTTTGATGAAGAAGGTAAAGTTGTTGATGCAGAAGTAGACATTCTTGAGGTCTCTACACCTAATTATGACGGGGCCGGCATGCCGCACTTTTCCGGCTGGCCGGGTAAAGAAGGCTATAATATCACTGATGAAGATACCGGAAAAGTG
Source organism: Bacillota bacterium (assembly GCA_012522335.1). Taxonomy (GTDB): domain Bacteria; phylum Bacillota; class Dethiobacteria; order Dethiobacterales; family Dethiobacteraceae; genus UBA9865. Next base: position 20,173 of record JAAYKP010000015.1, on the reverse strand, counting down.
ACAGGTGTTTCGGAAAACACGGAAGAAAGCGCGCAAAAAGAGATTAGTGAGTGGGCAACTAAGCGTGAACGTGGCGATAACTACCATATGAACCCTGATAATGACTGGCATAAACAGATGGATGCTTTTGAAGATTGGTTCAAAGGCAAAACTGTCGCCGAAATTGAAGAAGCATTTAACACCATGTTTTCCGATCGCAATGGACGCCCGCTGGATCCCAACACTGATAATGAGGAAGATAAAGCCAAAGTTGATAAGTTAACCGAAGAACAGAAAGCTGAAGTTGAAGATCTTAGATCCGGGGCAACCATGAGCTTAAGAGACGCCCACGGTGATATCCTGGGTGCGTTAAAAGATGCTTATGAAAACAGGAAGGAAATGGCTGCCTCGGCAGATTAGTTAACCGGCATTAAGGTCCGCTTGCGGCGGACTTTATTTTTTTGCCTTGGCTTGGTATAATGCCTACAGGAAAAACTTAGCGTAAAAATTTGCTCATTACAAGATTGGGGAAAGGGGACAGCAGCGTGCAGTATAGAAAATTTGGGCGTCTTGACTGGCAGGTTTCAGCTTTAGGGTTTGGGGCCATGCGTCTGCCAACTACTGACGGCAGCCCGGCCAGTGAGAATATTGATGAGGAAGAAGCAATTGGTATGATGCGGTATGCCTTTGACCGGGGTGTCAATTATGTTGATACAGCCTGGCCCTACCATAACGGTCGCAGTGAAGTAGTGGTCGGCAAAGCCCTGCAGGATGGCTACCGGGATAAAGTAAAGTTGGCTACTAAATCTCCGATCCGTTTCTACAAGCAGGCAGATGATTTTGAGCGCTTTCTCACCGAACAACTCACCCGCCTGCAAACGGAAAAAATCGATTTTTATCTCTTACACGGACTTAACAAAAATTCCTGGGAGAATGTTGTCCTGAAATACGACCTGCTAAAGAAAGCGGAAGCAGCAAAAGAGGACGGTCGTATTCAGTATCTTGGCTTTTCTTTTCATGATGACCTGGAAGCTTTTAAAGAAATAGTTGATGGACACCCGTGGGATTTCTGTCAAATTCAATACAATTACATGGATATTGAGAATCAGGCCGGTACGGCCGGCTTAAAGTATGCCGCGTCTAAAGGTTTGCCGGTAGTGATTATGGAACCGCTGCTGGGTGGTAAACTGGTTAAACCCCCGCAAGATATCCGGGAGTTAATGCAGGCTGCCGATCCTACCCGTTCGCCTGTTGACTGGGCTCTGCACTGGTTGTGGAATCAGCCGGAAGTTTCTGTTGTTTTAAGCGGCATGTCTACCATGGAACAAGTGCGGCAAAACATTGCTGCAGCAGAAAAGTCGGGTGTTAACTCTTTGAGTGAAGAAGAACTGCAGTTGATGGCTGCAGTACGGCAGCGCTTTCTGGCAAAAACAGCCATTCCCTGCACCGGGTGTGCTTACTGTATGCCCTGCCCTAATAATGTCGAGATCCCGCGTAATTTTAAGATTTATAATGAAGGTTTTATGTATGATGATCTTACCGGTGCCCGCAGTACCTATCAGCGTTTTCTAAGGGAAGCAGCGCGGGCCGGCAGCTGTGTGGCCTGCCGGATTTGTGAAGAGCAGTGCCCGCAGGAAATTGCCATTAGTGAATGGATGCCGAAAGTACATGCAGTACTGGGTGAAGGCAGGGATTATGAACAAGCTGAATAAAAGCCGGACTTAAGTGAGGAAGCCGTCAGGGTAACTGACGGCTTTACTGCATAGCTGACAGATGGCTGCAGGTTAAGAAAACCTTAAGATTTTCCTTCCTGGAAATTAAAAAGTATAGTATAAACTATCTTAGCAGATAGGTAATAATCACAGACTTGAATTGCCTTCTTCCCTTTCCGCAGGGGGTTGTTAAGGGGGACTCCCCCTTAATTTTGCGGGGTGGTCAGGACCGCAGGTCCGGCGAAGGGGTGGTACTCCTAAAGTTGAGAGAGCATGTGCTGAAAAGATATAATGGGAGAGGGTATGCTTATCCCGTTAAAAGAATTTGTTGCGGAGAGGCGGTGCAATCTTATGGAGCAGTTTAATATTTTAGTGTGCGATGATGATAAGGAAATTGTGGCAGCCATTGAGATTTATCTGGCAAATGAGGGCTATAAAATCTTTGCCGCATATAACGGCAGGGAAGCCTTAGCTGTTCTTAACGAGGAAGAAATTGATTTGATTATCATGGATATAATGATGCCGGAAATGGATGGCATCCGGGCTACGATAAAAATTCGTGAAGAGAAAAATATCCCCATTATTATGTTAAGTGCCAAAAGTGAAGATACCGATAAAATACTGGGTTTGAATATGGGGGCTGATGATTATCTGACCAAACCATTTAACCCGCTGGAGCTGATTGCCAGGGTTAAAGCGCAGCTGAGAAGGTATGCCACCCTGGGCAGCAAGGAAGTAAAAGAAGACGTTTATGCTACCGGCGGTCTGGTTTTGGATGACCGGCAGAAACTAGTGACGGTAGATGATAAGCCTGTTAACCTGACACCTATTGAGTATAACATCCTGAAACTTTTGCTGAGGCATAAGGGCAGGGTATTTTCTACTGACCAGATTTACGAGCAGGTGTGGCAGGAAGCACCTGTTGCTTCAGATAACCTGGTATCGGTGCACATTCGACATTTACGGGAGAAAATAGAGGTTGATCCCAAAAATCCTGTCTATATAAAAGTTGTTTGGGGATTAGGCTACAAAGTTGAGAGGTTAGAAAAATGAACAAGCTGCAGTATAGTTTAACTGCTAAAATCAGCGCTTTTTTCCTGCTCTATTTGAGCGGGTACATGATGTTGAGCTCTGCGTACATTCTACTGGTAGGAGCACGGATAGAGGAACTTGTGGTACGGAGCATCTGGCCTTTCTCTTGGCTTTTAACTAAGGCCGCTACTGCTTTGCCCTTATCCATACTCTTAAATGTCATTCTTTTTGCTTATCTTTTGTCAGCAGCGGGAAAACAACAAGACAGCGAGGAAATTATTCTCAATGGCTGGGACCGCATCCCTACAGAATTAATTACTGCCGGTTGTGCAGCTATGTTTTTACTGGGGATCTTACTGACACCGGTGACTTTTGGGGTCGGCAGCAATTACCGCTATGGTTTAAGCACCTCCCTGGATTTTGCTGTGGTATTAAGTTTAATGCTTTTTTATTTCTACAGCATCTTTATGCTGTGGTGTACTACCATTGTTAAAAGGTTAAGGACGCAGACGCTGATTACAAATTCACTCATTTATCGTCTTTTTTCTCTGCTGCGGCTGATATTTTTCCATCTGGCTGAAGTATATCAAGCGGGGATCGCAGTGATTATTTTTGGCCTGATTAATATCATACTTATTTTTAAGATGTGGAGTGGTTTGGCCGTACTCATTTTTCTCATGTTTAATCTGGCTGTTTTTATTTTCATTCTGCAGCTGGCGCTGCAGGTTTCTCTGCTGAAACAGACTATGCAGCAGATAGCTGCCGGACAGCTGGAGGTTCATTTAGACAGCAGCAAATTTTGGTTCACATTCAGAGAGCAGGCAGAAGCGCTAAACGAGATTAGTGCCGGACTGCAAAAAGCCGTTGAAGAGAGAATGAGCAGTGAAAGGTTAAAGACAGAACTAATTACCAATGTCTCCCATGATATTAAAACACCACTGACCTCCATTATTAATTATATCGATCTGCTGAAGAAAACAGAGATAGAAAACGAACAGGCCCTGGCTTATCTCGATATACTGGAGCAAAAATCTCACCGCTTAAAGGATTTAATTGAAGATTTAATGGAGGCGGCCAAAGCCAGCACAGGTAATCTGACAGTAGAGCTGGTGCAGATTAATGTGAATGAGCTGCTGAGGCAAATTACCGGTGAGTATGATGAACGTTTACGCGAACGCGGTTTAGAAATTGTGCAAACACTCCCGGAAGAGAAGATTATAATCAATGCCGACCGCCGCCATCTCAGCCGTCTTTTGGACAATCTTTTTTCCAACATAAAAAAATATGCACAGCCGCAAACCCGTGTATATCTCGATCTACAGGCGGATGACAAAAAGATGAGCCTATTCCTCAAAAATATCTCGGCTGAGAAACTGAACATTTCGCCGGAGGAGCTAATGGAGCGTTTTGTGCGTGGGGATAAATCGCGCCACACGGAGGGCAGCGGCCTGGGATTGTCTATTGCCCGCAGTTTAACAGAATTACAGGGCGGCTTGTTTAACATTAGAATAATTGGTGATTTATTTGAGGTGGAAATAGTTTTTCCGCGGATAGGGGAAGAGGCTGCCCCTGCAGAAGATAATTTTACTGAAGATAATTATTCTTAATATTTCTCGAAAAAAGAATTGCATTTCATAATTAAATCAAATATAATTAGGTAGGTTACCTACCTAATTTTTTTATGGCATTATTGCGCAATGTTAATTAGCGAGGGGGGGAGTAAATGGATAATGTAGACCGAGAAACTACTCAAAAAATAATGGATTTGTTTTCACGCTTCAGGCGTTTGCATCGCGCCTGTCCTATTCCCGGAATCAAGCACAGCGAGATGCGTATTCTTTTTGGTGTGAAAAAAAGCCTAAAAGTACATGGCTGTGGGGCGCGCATTTCTGATTTAAGCCGCGGGATGCGTGTAACATCGCCTACGGTTACGCAGCTGGTCAACAGCCTGGAAAGCAGTGGTCTGGTGGAGCGCACTACAGATCCCCAGGATCGGCGCTCCATCCGTGTAATACTCACCAAAAAAGGCGAGGAAACTTTACAAACAGCTGCGGATGCCTTTTTCTCAGAATTCCATGGTTTAGTAAAACATTTAGGTGAAGAAAAAAGTCAACAATTAATTGAATTGCTGACAGAAAGTTTTAACTATCTTCGCAGCAATACTCCTACTAAATTTGCCGGTGAAACGGAGTGATATGCAGGTGTTAAAAATTTTACGTGAATTAAAGCCCTTTAGATTTCAAGTGGTGGCGGCGTTAATTCTGGTAATTATTCGCAGTCTGACTGACTTATATCTGCCGACTTTAACTGCAGATATCGTCAATAAAGGGATTGTTAACGGAGATACCCAATTTATTTTACGCACTGGCGGGTTAATGTTGGCTGTTGCGGCTTTTGGCGGTATCTGCTCAGTTGCTTCTAACTATTTTGCCTCCAGGTCGTCAATGGGCTTTGCCCGCAATTTGCGGACAAAAGTGTTTGCTCATGTGGAGAAGTTTTCCTTATATGAGTTTGATAAATTCGGTACGGCCTCACTTATTACCCGCACCACGAACGATGTGACGCAAATCCAGATGATGGTGCTTATGGGTATGCGGATGATGGTGACGGCTCCGGTGATGAGTATTGGTGGTCTTATTTTAGCTATTTCCAAGGACGCAAAACTTTCCTTGATTTTTGCTGTGGCCCTGCCTTTGCTCTTTAGCTTTATCACTTTTGTCGGACGTAAAGGGTCACCTCTTTTTCGCGCCATCCAGACTAAACTGGATACTTTAAACTTAGTGCTGCGGGAAAGACTAACCGGGATGCGTGTCATCCGGGCCTTTAGTCGTGAGGATTACGAGAAAAAACGTTTTGAAACGGCCAACCGTGATTATACCGATTCTGCCATCCGTGTACACCGTATTATGTCCATGATGATGCCTGGCATGATGATGGTTATGAATCTGACCACCATTGCCATTGTCTGGTTCGGAGGCATTCGTATCAGCTACGGCGAGATGATGACCGGTGATTTAATGGCCTTTATCCAGTACGGTACGCACATAATGTTTTCCATGTTTGGTCTTTCCATGATTTTTGTTATGATCCCCCGTGCTGCTGCTTCGGCTAACCGGATCAACGAAGTACTGGAAACTGTACCGAGTATTAGTGATCCGGAGACGGCAAATACAGAGGAGCAGGGGCACGGCCATGTTGAATTCAGGAATGTTACTTTTAGCTATCCAGGCGCAGAGCGCCCGGCACTGCGTAATGTTTCTTTCAGCGCCGGTCCTGGTGAAGTAACAGCCATCATTGGCGGTACAGGTTCGGGCAAATCAACACTGTCCAGTATTCTGCTGCGCTTCTATGATATTGACAGCGGCAGTATTCTGGTTGACGGTGTAGACATTCGCGAAATGCCGCAAGCACGGCTGCGTGAAAAAATTGGTTATGTACCGCAGCAGGCAGTACTCTTTTCCGGTACGGTAGCAGATAATATACGGTTTGGTCGGGAGGAAGCGACAGAAGCAGAAATTGCCCATGCTGTAGAAGTTGCACAGGCCGCAGACTTTGTAAAATCTATGCCGGATGGATTTAATTCTCTGATTGCTCAGGGTGGGACTAACGTTTCCGGCGGACAAAAACAGCGCTTGTCAATTGCCAGGGCGCTGGTACGCAGGCCGGAAATCTATATTTTTGATGACAGCTTTTCTGCCCTGGACTTTAAAACTGATGCCAGGCTGCGGGCTGCCCTTAAAGGTGAAACAACTGAAGCTTCGGTGATAATTGTGGCACAGCGTGTCAGCACAGTGATGGATGCTGATCGTATTGTTGTCCTCGATGACGGTGAAGTGGTCGGTATTGGCACACATAGAGAATTGCTGGCCAGCAACCCGGTTTACCAGGAAATTGTAGCTTCACAGCTCACAGAGGAGGAAATCGCATGAGTAACAATAATCGTCCTAACAATGCCGGCACTCGTCCCGGTGGTCCAGGTGGTCCCGGTGGTCCCGGTGGTCCAGGTGGTCCCGGTGGTCCCGGTGGTCCCGGTGGTCCCGGTGGTCCAGGTGGTCCCGGTGGTCCAGGTGGTCCCGGTGGTCCAGGCAGACCAGGTTTACCACCTCGTGGTCCGGGGCGTGGTCCGGGGCGCGGTCCAGGTGGTCCCGGCGGACGTTTTGCGATGCCGGTGGAAAAGCCCAAGAACTTTAGAAAAACTGCTGTACGCTTACTGAAATACTTAAAACCACACTGGTTTACGCTGCTTTTGGTGTTTATAGCAGCGATACTGGGTACTGTTTTTTCCACCATCAGTCCAAAAATTTTGGGGCAGGCTACAACCCTCATCTTTGAAGGGATGATGGGCGGAACCGGAGGCGGAATTGATTTTGTACGTATTCGCCAGATCCTGCTGACGCTGATAGGGCTCTACATTACTTCAGCCTTATTTAGATACTTTGAGCATTATATCATGGCCGGTGTTTCCCAAAGGACAGTTTACGACATGCGTCAGGAAGTTAGTGAAAAAATGTCGCGCCTGCCCTTAAAATTCTATGATTCACATACACACGGAGAAATTCTGAGCCGTGTAACAAATGACATGGATCTGATCGCCAGAACGCTGCAGCAAAGTTTGGCACAGGTTATTGAGTCTGTAGTAACCCTCGTCGGTGTCCTCTTCATGATGTTAACCATTAGCGGCTGGCTGACCTTGATTACCCTGGTGTCTATCCCCCTCTCCATCTTAATTACTACCCAGGTGGCAAAGCAGTCGCAAAAATATTTCATGTCTCAGCAGAGGGAATTAGGAAATATGAACGGTCATGTGGAAGAAATGTATGGTGGACACCTGATTGTCAAGGCCTTTAACCATGAGGCAAAATCTGTAGCTGAATTTAATGATATTAATGAGCGTTTATATAATGTTGGCTGGAAGGCTCAGTTTGTTTCCGGGATTATCATGCCGCTGATAGGTTTTGTTAACAATATCGGTTATGTGCTGGTAGCTGTGGTAGGCAGTATTTTTGTCACACAAGGTACTATTCCCATCGGTAATGTGCAGGCGTTCTTCCAGTATTCCCGTCAATTCAGTCACCCCATTACTAACGCCGCCAGCATTGCCAATATCTTCCAGTCTACCATTGCGGCAGCAGAACGTGTTTTTGAGCTGCTTGATGAAAAGGAAGAAGTGGCAGACGGGGAGCATGCGCTGGCTGAATTTGTACCCCAGGGGAATGTACGTTTTGAACATGTCAAATTTGGTTACAAAGAAGACAGCATTCTGATGAAAGATCTGAATATCGACGTTAAAGCCGGTCAAACCATTGCCATTGTCGGTCCTACCGGGGCGGGCAAGACTACGCTGGTTAACTTGCTGATGCGTTTCTATGAGGTTAATGACGGACGTATTACCATTGACGGTGTTGATATTCGTGACATTAAACGCAGCACCCTGCGCAGCATTTTCGGTATGGTGCTCCAGGATACCTGGCTGTTTAAAGGTACTATCCGTGACAACATTGCTTATGGTCGGGAAGGAGCAACAGAAGAAGAAATTGTGCAGGCTGCGAAGGCAGCCCATGCTGACCACTTTATTCGTACCCTGCCGGATGGTTATAATACCATTTTAAACGAAGATGCGTCCAACATCTCGCAGGGACAAAGACAATTGCTGACCATTGCCCGAGCTGTTTTAGCCGATCCGGATATTTTAATTCTGGATGAGGCTACGAGCAGCGTTGATACCCGGACGGAAATTCTGATTCAAAAAGCAATGGGGCAGTTAATGAAGGGGCGTACCAGCTTTGTCATTGCTCACCGCCTCTCCACGGTCCGCGATGCAGATTTAATTTTAGTGATGAATCACGGCGATGTGGTAGAAAAAGGTACTAATGCTGAGCTGTTGGAAATGGGCGGCTTTTACGCTGAAATTTATAACAGTCAGTTTGCCGGTACAGAACTATACAGTCAGACCGGATAAAAAAAACTCCCCGACAGGGGAGTTTTTTACATTTAATTGACTGCAGCATATGTCGCCTTATTTATTCAAAGTTTGCTAAACACGTTTTAGCTCGATGGCGCCCATGACCGCGCGGGCCTGAACTCTTAAAACTTGGCCGCCTGCGCCAATCTCCTGTTCGGTACGTGTGGAACCGAAAATGCCGCCACTGCCTTTACCAAAGAAATCTACCCCGCCTAAGAGGGCAAAGCCATCGGCGATGACAGGCAGTTCAGCCGGGACGCGGATTTCAATGCCGCCCATAAATGCTGTTAAATCCAATACAGTTTCTCCTGCTGGAATTACGGCATGACGCAGGTCCAGCTCAATTCCTCCCAGCAAGGCTGCATAAGACCCCGATTCCAGCTGCCAAGATGAAGTTTTGCCCCGTTCTACGGCGCCCATAATGGCCCAGTTAGCTTTACCTGTAAAGGAGCGGCCCAAAAATATGCTGGCACCGATGAAAATAATTAAGAGCGGGAAGAAAAGATCAAAAACTCTCCCCACATTAATCTCAGTCCATTGGAGGTTGTTGGCTAAAAAGATGAAGCCGAGGATAATTATGAAAACGGAAATACCTTGGGCGGCGGGATTCTTGCTGCCGGTCCATAATGACTGGAGCCCCCAGACAATTAACAGCACCGGCCAATAAGCAAAAAGATTAATATCTTCAATAATACCAAGATTATTAAGCAGTAAAATAATGCCGACAGCAATAATCATGATGCCAAACAGTGATTTAGATTTATCCAACTGCATTTTTTCCACTCCTTGTTTTTCACAGTATATTACAACTGTATGCTGTTAATTTCTGTGATAAGAGTAGTTTTCCTGCTTAAAGGTAAAATAAAACTCTCCGTCCGGTGACGAGAGAGTTTTTTGCTTCAGTCTGCAGCAGCTTTGATTTTAAAAGCTTTTTTGCTTTTGGTAGCAGTCGCGGCAGTAAACAGGACGGTCCGGCGAAGGATTAAACGGAACTTCTGTTTCCATACCACATTCGGAGCAGATGACATTATACATTTGCCGTTCCCCACGACTGCCGTGTTGACGCTGCTTGCGGGCAGTCCGGCAGGATGGGCAGCGTGCCGGTTCATTCTCGAAGCCTTTCTCGGCATAAAATGCTTGTTCCCCGGCTGTGAATACAAATTCGCGCTGGCATTCACGACAGGTTAATGTTTTGTCTGCGTACATAAAAAAACCTCCTTTGTTGTGGACCGCTGATTTCCCCAACTCTGGTTTACCTGAGAAATCTAACACCAAACAAAGGAGTTCTAGATTCCCAACCTTGAAGGAAAATACAGTGGTAACCATATTATACACCGCAGCGGAAACGAAAAGCAAACAAAAAGTGGAAACTTTTAAAAATATCCCGGATGGATTCTAAAACAAATTGATGATGATTCCTGCCAGGGCAGACAGAGCAAGAATGAGAATCGGATGTAAACGTGTTAACACCAGTAAGGCAAAGGTGCCGAGGGCGATGGCAACAGAGGTTAAATCACTGATGGCGGTGCGGATGACAAGAATGGCGGCACCGGCAATTAAGCTGATAACGGCGGGACGCAGGCCGGTAAAAGCTGCCTGAACCCATTGGTTTTGGTAAAAGCGCTTGAGCAGGGTGGCCGCCAAAAGCACCAGGATAATGGAAGGGGTTATTACACCGACGGTGGCGGCTAAAGAGCCCCAGAAGCCTGCGAGACGGTAGCCGATAAAGGTGGCGGAATTGATGGCAAAAGGTCCCGGCGTCATTTCCGAAATGGCTAAGACATCGACAAATTCGCTTAATGACAGCCAGCCCCGCTTTGTAATAATTTCCCTCTCTATGAGGGAAAGCATCACATAACCGCCGCCGATACTAAAAAAACCCATTTTGAGAAAAGCAAAATAAAGCTGCAGCAGCATCATTGTGTCTCAACCCCTTTCCCCTGTTTTGCCTTCTTTTTTGTTTGCAGATAGTGCAGCAGCAGACCACTTAATGCACCCAAAAGAATTACCAGCATGGCATGGATCCTTAACCCCTGGGAAAGCAGCAAAAAGGCCAGGGCAAAGATAATGCTTTGCCGGTCTTTGAGGATTGGTTTGCCTACTTTCCATACTGCTGCCGCGATTAAGGCGGCTATGGCCGGCCGAATACCGGTAAAAGCGGCCTGCACTATTGGATATTCTGTAAAGCGGACAAAAAAGACGGCGATTAGAAGAATGACCAGAAATGAGGGCAGCACTGCTCCGGTCATGGCCAGCAGTGCCCCGGCACAGCCGCGCACCTTGTAGCCGATAAAAACGGCTGAGTTTACGGCTATGGCACCGGGTATCGACTGTGTTACCGCCAGGGTATCAACAAATTCTTCATCTGACAACCAGGCAAAGCGTTCTACAACTTCCCTTTTAATAATAGGCAGCATGGCGTAGCCACCACCAAAGGTGGTAGCGCCGATCTTGAAAAAAGTAAAAAATAACTGCAGTAAACTATTCTTTTTCATACAGGCCTCACCTCATATGCTGTGTTGGTCTATCATATCTTTTGCTAAAGGGAGGGATCCGCCTTGCGTATTTTGTTAGTTGGCAGTAAAAAGGCAGGGGTTAAATATTGTTTGAGCTGCTTATTTTTACTTACTATGTTAGCAGCTGCGGCAGCCATGAAGTTTTTGCTGCCGGCCAGTGGTGCCACTACTGTTCAAGGCTGCTTACCTTTAGCTGACAAAACTATTGTTCTTGATCCCGGTCATGGTGGCTATGATCCAGGCGTTATGGCTAATAATGTGGAAGAAAAAAAGGTAGTGCTGGAGATTGCTTTACTGTTACGTGATTATTTGCAGGCCTCAGGGGCACGGGTGGTGATGACGCGGGAAACAGACAGGGATTTATTGGTTTTACCTGCTGCCGGACCCAAAAAGCAGCAGGATATGAGAAACAGAATGAAAATTGCAGCGGCGGCTGCACCAGATCTTCTGCTGAGCATTCATGCCAATGCCATTACTTCACCTCGCTGGCGCGGAGCACAGGTTTTTTATAAAACTGATCATGAGCAGGCAAAAATGCTTGCGGAAGCTGTTCAGCAGCAGCTGCGGCGCGTGTTAGGCAATACCGACAGATTAAGCAAACCGGGTGATTATTATGTGCTCAATGAAGCAGAGTGCTGTGCCGTTTTAGTTGAATGCGGCTTTATCTCCAATCCGGAGGAAGCGCAGCTGCTGGCAGACCCGGCCTATCAGGCCAAGGTAGCATGGGCCATCTATCTTGGTGTACTGCAGCATTTAGCACAGCCTCCGGAGACAGCCCAGTAATGAGCATGCTACTCTATTCTAAATATCAGTGATAAAACCCTGTTATTTGCGAAAAATAGTGCTTATTTCTTTTGCCTGAACTATTTTCGCAACAGCTGTCGGTAGTAAAGGAAAACATTTCCGGTTAAAATAGAGGTAAAAGGGAAAAGGAGCAGATCAATGAGAACAGTTGTGCATGCTGGTATTTACCCTCACCCGGCTATTGTGATACCGGCTGTGGGGGGTGCTGAAGCAAAACGGGTGACCAGGACTGCGGCCGCCATGAGCGAGCTGGCAGGTCGGGTGAAAGTAAGTGGTGCTGATGTTTTGGTTCTCATTACACCCCATGGAACCATGTTTCGTGATGCGGTAGCCTTGTTGGCTGAAGAACAGTTAACGGGCTCTCTGGCACGATTTGGTGCTCCCGAGATAAAATTTGCCTGGCGTAATGAAAAAGGTATACTGCAGGCCATCGAAGCGGAAGCTGATCGGCTTGGTATCAGCTGTGTTCAGCTCGACCAGCGGCGCAGTAGGGCATATGGTGTGGATGTATCACTGGATCATGGTGCCATGGTGCCGCTCTATTTCCTGCAGCAGCGGGGCATTCGTTTACCGCTGGTGCATATCACATTTGGCCTGCTGCCGCCACAGCAGCTTTACAGCTTTGGGCAGGCAGTACGCAAAGCTTTGCTGCGCCGCAAACGGAAGGCTGCCGTGATCTGCAGCGCTGATTTTTCACACCGTCTGACGGAGGATGCCCCGGCCGGCTTCTCTCCTGCAGGCAAGGAATTTGATCAGAAGTTAATCCGGCTGCTGGAGCAGTTTGAGGTGGAAGCTATTCTTAATCTTGATCAGCAGCTGGTAGAAGAGGCGGGAGAATGCGGTTACCGTTCTCTGCTGATCACTTTGGGCATGCTGGATGAAGAAACTGTGGAGCCGGAAATACTCTCCTATGAAGGTCCCTTCGGTGTAGGTTATCTGGTGGCAGATTTAACCCCGGGCAGAAAGGGGAAAGCACGGTCTTACTCTTTAGTGCAAGAGGAAGAGAGTGAACATGTACAATTGGCCAGACAGGCTTTAGAAACTTTTGTGCGCAGCAAACAGATTATTGACCCCCCGCCTACTTCACCGCTTTGCCGGCAGCGGGCGGGAGCCTTTGTCTCCCTCCGGTTAAATGGTGAACTGCGCGGCTGCATTGGTACCATCGAACCGCAGCAGGAAAATTTAGCGGCGGAGATTATTGAAAATGCCATTGCCGCCGGTCTTTATGATCCGCGATTTCCTCCCGTTACACAAGAAGAACTGCCTGATTTAGTTTACTCCGTTGATGTGCTGGCAGCGCCGGAAGCTGTAACCGGCAGCGCAGAGCTTGATCCGCAGCAGTTTGGTGTAATTGTGGAAAAAGGACGGCGGAGAGGACTGCTGCTGCCGAATTTAGCAGGTGTGGAGACGGTTGAAGCACAAATAAAGATTGCCTTACAAAAAGCAGGTATTGAGCCGGAGGAAGATTATCAGCTTTACCGTTTTCGTGTGCAGCGCTACCATTAAACGGAGGTCCGGAGGATGCGTGAAGCGTTATATTATACGAGCAAGCAGCAGGAGATTATTTGTCAGCTCTGCCCCCATTTCTGCCGCCTGCAGGAGGGAGAGAGCGGTTTATGTGGTGTGCGGCAGGTATGCGGTCAGCGGCTCTTTTCCTTAAACTATGGTCTTTGTGCTGCTCTAGCGGTAGATCCGCTGGAAAAAAAACCGCTATATCATTTTTATCCGGGTCAGCAAATTTTATCCGTAGGTACCGTGGGCTGCAATTTAGACTGCGGCTTTTGCCAGAACTGGCAGTTGGTACGGGCTGCTGTGGACCGCCGGACTCAACGCTATACTCCTGCCGCTCTGGTGCAGCTGTTAACTGAACAGCAGCTTCTTGGTATTGCTTATACCTACTCTGAACCGGGCGTATGGTATGAGTTTGTTTTAGAGACTGCAGGGCTGGTAAAGCAGCAGGGTTTCAAAAATGTACTGGTGACTAACGGTTATCTTAATCCGGAACCGCTGCGGGAACTGCTGCCGTATATCGATGCTTTCAATATTGATGTTAAAGCTTTTCAGGATCAGTATTACCGGCAGTATTGTGCCGGACGTTTAAAACCTGTCCTGCGCTATGTGGAAGCAGCCGCTGCTGCTGCCCATGTAGAGCTTACTTATTTGGTTGTTCCGACTTTAAATGACCAGGAGCGGGATGTAAGACGTTTCGTGGATTGGGTGGCAGCTCTTAATCCTAAAATACCGGTGCATTTCACCCGTTACTACCCGCAGCGCCGCTTTAATTATCCGCCTACACCGGCAGCTGTCATGAAAAAACTGCAGCAAATTGCCAGGGAGAAGCTTAGTTATGTCTATCTTGGCAATTTACCTGGGATTGAAGTAAATACCGACTGTCCTGTTTGCGGCAGCACCATGATTGAGCGGGATGGTTACCAGGTTATCAATAAATTACGGCACGGCTGCTGTCCACACTGCGGACAAGCTGCAGATATTCTGCCAACTGCAGCTCCCTGACATTTCTCTCTTCCCCTACAGCATAGCTATAAAGGAGAAGCGAGTACGGGGGGAATGAATGATGAAATCTTTCCATCTGCTGCAGTCACTCAACAGTTATTTGCAGGAGTTGGTAGGCGGGCCCTTGATGATTGCCGCAGTCTTGCTGACAGGATGTTATTTAACTTTGCGTCTCCAGTGGCCGCAGCTGCGCTATTTTACTTCCATGCTGCGCAACACTGTCTTTGCCATAGGTCAGCAGGGCAGCGGGAGCGGCGCTATCAGTTCTTTTCAGGCTTTAACGACAGCGCTGGCAGCCACCATCGGCACCGGTAATATTGCCGGTGTAGCAGCAGCCATAACTTTAGGCGGACCTGGTGCAGTTTTTTGGCTGTGGTTCTCAGCCTTTCTGGGTATGGTTACTAAATACGCGGAAGTCGTCTTGGCTGTGCACTATCGTCACACCCGGGCAGCAGGGGATGCAGTAGGTGGGCCTATGTATTTTTTAGCGAAAGGTCTCAACAGTCAAGTGTTGGCGGCGCTGTTTGCTTTATTTGGTTCCCTGGCAGCCTTTGGGATAGGTAATATGGTGCAGGCTAACTCTGTAGCCGCGGCAATGCATGAAGCTTTTAATGTTTCACAGCTCCAGACAGGCTTAATCATGGCCGCAATTACGGCGGCCGTGATTATTGGCGGCATCAGTCGGATTGCTGCTTTTACAGAAAAATTAGTGCCGCTGATGGCTGCTTTTTATTCACTGAGTGCGCTAATAATTATCTTTTTAAATCGGCAGCGGCTGCCTTTAGCCTTCAGCCAAATCATAAGCGGTGCTTTTACAGGACGGGCGGCAGTGGGCGGTTTCGCCGGGGCAAGCGTACTGCAGGCTTTTCGTTTTGGGGTGGCGCGCGGTATTTTTACCAATGAAGCCGGTTTAGGTAGTGCTTCCATTGCCCATGCGGCAGCACGTACTGATCATCCGGCACGGCAAGGGTTATGGGGGATGTTTGAGGTTTTTTTTGATACGCATATCTCCTGCACTTTAACAGCCCTGACAATTCTGGTAACAGAAGTTTGGCACAGCGGCCTTGACGGTGCTGCCCTGACAGCTGCTGCTTTCAACGCAGCCCTTCCCGGTGTAGGCGGTTATTTGACAGCCATTGCTTTAGTGTTTTTTGCTTTTTCCACATTAATTTCCTGGTCCTATTATGGTGAAAAATGTTTTGAATATCTGGTTGGTACCCGTGCGACCTTGTTTTACCGTTTGCTGTGGATTATCCTGATTCCCGTGGGGGCTGTCGGCGGACTGCGCGCTGTCTGGTCTTTGGCGGATACTTTAAATGGTTTGATGGCTGTGCCTAATTTAATTGGCTTATGGGGGCTTAATGGTATTATTGTAAAACTGACTCGGGATTTTTTTAAAAAACGTCAGCATTGACTTTTTCGCGTTAATTTTAAGGTTTGGTAAAGCTTTACTGCAGGTTTTTTTGCTTTTTTTAGCGAAAGATAAATTTAGAGACCAGCGTTAAACGGAGGTGGTAAGTTGACGCGAATTTTGCAGTTAATAAGTGCATTCAGCTGGCGCAGTATTTTGGATATCATGATTGTTACTTTTGTTTTTTATAAAGCCATTGTTTTAATTCGGGGCACCCGGGCTGAACAACTTGTCAAAGGGCTGGCCGTATTAATTATGATTACAGTTATCAGCAGGGCTTTAGGTCTTGCTGCCTTGGAATGGTTGTTAACTAATTTGATGACTGTCGGGATTGTAGCTATTCCCGTTGTTTTCCAGCCGGAACTGCGGCGCGTACTGGAAACTTTAGGCCGTGGTAAAATTTTTACGCGCAGCAACCAACTTTATGCTGAATTTGACTTTGAATTAATGCTGGAAGAAATCATTAAAGCAATTCAGGTTTTAGTCAAGAAAAGAATTGGTGCTCTCATTATTCTGGAACGTGAAACAGGCTTGAAAGAGATTATCGAGACCGGTATCCCCATTGACGGACATGTTTCTGCTGAACTTTTAATTAATATTTTTATGCCACGCAGTCCGTTACATGATGGAGCTTTAATAATTCGCGGCAACCGTGTTGCGGCAGCAGGCTGCTACTTACCACTAACGGAAAATCCTAATTTAAGTAAGGAGTTGGGTACACGCCACAGGGCTGCGCTTGGAGTATCTGAGCAGTCCGATGCTGTATCAATTATTGTGTCAGAAGAAACAGGTGTGGTTTCCTTAACAAATAACGGTAAACTAACACGCTATCTTGACGATAAAACGCTCAGGCAGATGTTAATTGATTTATGCAAACCACCGTCAAGTTCTTTTAACTTCTGGCAGTGGAGGTCAAATCAATGATGGAGCAGATACTAAAAAATAATACGGCGCTGAAAATTTTTGCTTTTTTTATGGCGCTGCTTTTCTGGGCGTATGTTACCGGTGATAATCTGCATGACAGTGTACAGGTGCAGGAGATTACCCGGACCTATCCTGATGTGCCCTTAGCCTGGCTGAATTTAAGTCAGGAGTTAGCCCTGGTAGAAATGCCGGAAAAAGTACAGGTGGTTCTAAGTGGTCCTTCCGACGTCCTGAATAATATTACACCGCAAAACTTAAAAGCATTTGTCGATTTGCGCAACCTGACTGCCGGCCAGCATCGCCTGACCCCGACAGCAGAGGTGCCTGATAAAGTCAAGGTTCTTTCTTTTGACCCCCAACAGGTGCTGGTGGAGTTGGAGGCGGTAGAATCACCGCAGATGCCGGTAGTTGTTGATATTACCGGAGCACCGACAAGCGGTTTTATCCGTGGTGAGGCACGCATTAACCCCAGTTCTGTCTTTGTACGCGGCGGCAGGAGTCAACTTAACAAGGTGGATCGCGTGCGGGTAATTGTTAATATTGACGGTATAAGCAATGATTGGTCACAGGTTGTACCTGTGCAGGCAGTGGACAGGTCTGGTCAGGTGGTCGCAGGGGTGGAAGTTAGCCCGGGTATGGTGGAAGTATTTATCCCAGTTTCGGAACCACAAAAAGAGGTGCCTGTAAAGGTTGCTACAGCGGGCAGACCGCCGGCAGGGTATAAGGTGCAGCAAATCAAAGTAGAACCGGCAACGGTAATTATTGAAGGGTCAGAAAAAGCCTTGACCGCGGTTAGTGAAATCAGCACAGAAACGGTAGATTTAAGTAGGTTAACAGCAAGCACTGAGCTGAATCTGCAGCTGAATCTGCCTAAAGAGGTAAAAGTGTTATTTGAGGGCCAGATAAAAGCGGAAATTATCATTGCGGCAGATTAGGCCCAGGACTTAATAAAGCGTCTGTTGACACATCTTCACCGGTTTCACAGTATAATACTATTGGTTTTTCTGCCAGGCGTTAGAGTTTGTCAACGGCAGGCAATTATGCTATACTGAAAAGGCAAAAAAAGGGGTGAAAAGATGGGGAAATTGTTTGGAACAGACGGAATTCGCGGTGTAGCAAATATAGAGCTGACGCCGGAACTGGCATTCAAAATCGGGCGCATTGGCGCCTATGTTTTGCAGCAAAAAAGTAAAGGCCCCAAGGCCTTTTTAATTGCCCGCGATACGCGTGTCTCCGGCCAGATGCTGGAGGGTGCCTTGATTGCAGGTATTACCTCGGCCGGTGTTGATGTGTATACTGCCGGTGTAATTTCTACGCCTGCCGCCGCTTATTTGACAAAACAGTTGAACGGTTGTGGCGGTGTGATGATTTCTGCGTCGCATAACCCATATCATGATAACGGTATTAAGTTCTTTAGCGCAGAAGGCTTTAAACTGCCTGATGAAGTGGAAGCAGAAATTGAAGCACTATACTTTCAGGATACTGATACCCTGCCGCGCCCAGCAGCTGACGCCATCGGTCGTGTTTATCAGGACACAACTGCCGGCGAGCGTTACCTGCAGTATCTGCTGTCTACTGTGTCCTGCCGCCTTGATGGTTATAAGGTAGTACTGGATTGTGCCAATGGCGCTGTGCACAGCCTGGCACCGCAGGCTTTCAAAGCCCTGGGGGCAGAGGTGCTTACCTGCTATGATGCTCCTAACGGGATTAATATTAACCAAAAGTGCGGTTCAACACATCCGGAGGCTATTACGACCATGGTCAAGGCACACCAGGCCGACTTTGGTTTTACCTTTGACGGTGATGCGGATCGTGTGTTAGCAGTTGACAGTCAGGGGCGGCTGCTGGACGGTGATGTAATTATGACCATTTTAGCGCAGGCGCTGCAGGAAAAAGGCCAGTTAAAACATAATACCGTGGTGGCTACCGTGATGAGCAATTTGGGTTTGGAGAAGGCTGCACAGGAAATGGGCTTTAAGCTTATCCGCACCAAGGTAGGAGATCGTTATGTTTTGGAAGAAATGCTGTCCGGAGATTTCAGTTTGGGGGGTGAGCAATCAGGTCATATTATTCTGTTGCAGTATAATACCACCGGTGACGGACTGCTGACTGCGCTGCAGTTAGCTGCGGTGGCGGCGGAAAAGAAGCAAACATTAACAGAACTTGCTGCAGCCTACAAACGCTATCCACAGGTTTTAGTGAATTGTCCGGTCAGCAGACGTGAAGGTTGGGAGAAAAACCGCTGTATACAGGATGCTGTGGCCAAAACGGAAGCTAAATTAGCCGGAAGCGGGAGGCTGCTGATTCGTCCTTCCGGTACCGAGCCGCTTATCCGAATTATGTTGGAGGGAAAAAACGAGGCAGAACTGCAGCAGCTGGCAGAGGATTTGGCTGCCGTTATCCAGCAGGCACTTGCTTAGGGGGGATGTATAATTACACTTAATGAAAAGCGCCAGGACACGTTAGCGTGTTGACGAGGTGGAGGTTAATCGAGAAATTCGGCGGATGCCTCCCGGTTGAGCCACGACCGAGAAAAAGCTGACAAAACCGAGAAGCAATTCTCGGGACAAAAAGCTTGGGTGCACTTTGCTACTTTGTATTCTGTGAACCAATGGAGGGTTTTGATGAAATTATATATTGTTGACAGCTATGAAGAATTAAGTGTAAAGGCAGCTTTAATTGTGGCCGGGCAAATCTCCTTTAAAGCGGACAGTGTTCTCGGTCTCTGTACCGGCAGTACACCAATCGGCATGTATCAGGAATTAGTTAAAATGTATCGGGGACAGGGGTTAGATTTTAGTCAGGTTACGTTCTTTAATTTGGATGAATATATCGGTTTAGCACCGGATAATGAGCAGAGCTACCATTATTTCATGAAGAGTAATCTATTTCAACATGTAAATGCCAGACCGGAAAAAATCAACATCCCCAATGGTTTAGCGGCTGAGATCGAAGCAGAATGTGCACGTTATGAGCAGGCAATTGCCCAGGCAGGGGGTTTAGACCTGCAGGTTTTAGGTGTTGGCAGAAACGGGCATATTGGTTTTAATGAGCCGGCGGCTGAGTTTACCGGCAAAACACATCTGGTAGATTTAGATGAAGATACAATTAACGCCAATGCCAGGTTTTTTGCCGCACGGGAAGAAGTGCCGACGCAGGCTATTACCATGGGCATAAAAACAATTATGCAGGCGGAAAAGATACTGCTGCTGGCCAATGGAGAAGGGAAGGCACAGGCATTAAGAGATGCCGTGTTGGGAGAAATCAATCCCCGGGTTCCCGCTTCTATTCTGCAGCTGCATCATAACTGTACATTTAT
>JAAYKP010000014.1 GCA_012522335.1 Bacillota bacterium | reverse complement strand
TACAGATTTCTGTAGACGGCAAGATTAATTATCGGCAGGCAGCCGCTGTCTAAACATGAGCATACGGTATAGAAACCTTTTTTCAGATAAAAAGAACCCATTGCGGGTTCTTTTTGTTTTCTGCTGCACAAAATTCACGATCTATGGCTGTATGACTATTGACGTCTGCTTTAGGAAATAGTAAGGAGAGTAAAATCTTAAGCTGTTGGAGGTACAAGCTTGCTGCCCATACTCGAAAAAACCACTGATTATGCGCTGATTGTACCTTATGTTACCCGAATTTTCCCCCTTGTCGAGCGGAAACTAGAGGTCTGGTCAGCCAAAGCCGGCACTATTCCGGAGCCTGAACTGCGCAAACAAGCTTTAGCCAGTATTAGTAAAAAACGTTTTCACTGCCAGGGCGGCAGCGTTTACGCCCTTTATACACGTCACAAAAGCGCTGAACTGCTTCATTTCATTGTCACCTTACAAACAATCAGTGACTACCTGGACAATCTGTGTGATCGTGTGCCCGGTGTCGATGAAGCAGGTTTTCGCCGGCTGCATCAGGCAATCATCGCCGCCGTGGATACAGAGGAGTCCTGCCGGGACTGGTATGAACATTATCCCCATCGTAATGATGGCGGTTATTTACAGCAGTTGGTGGACAGTTGTCGGGCAGTCCTGGTCAGTTTGCCCGGTTATCAGGACGTACGGACTGCACTGCGTCGGCTGATGCAGCTGTATGCTGATTTACAGGCCTATAAGCATCTGGGCGAGTCAGTACGGATAGAAAAGCTTGTTCACTGGTATTCCCGGCATCATAATTTAGCTCCGGATGTTTACTGGTGGGAGTTTTCTGCTGCCGCCGGGTCGACTTTAGCAGTTTTTCTGTTAACAGCTATGGCGGCAGCAGGCCCTGTTACCGCCGGTGAAATCGAGCAGGTGTTGAACTGCTATTTCCCCTGGCTGTGTGGTTTTCATATCCTGCTGGATTACTTTATCGATTTGGATGAAGACCGCCGGCATCATGACTTGAATTTTGTCGACTGCTATCCCTCACCCTTAGTGGCAGAACGGGGGATACTGAACTTTTTGTCTGAATCACTGCGGCGGGCTGCTGCTTTGCCTCGCTCCGTTTTTCACCAAACTGTGGTGAACGGATTATTGGCCCTCTATCTTTCTGATCCTAAAGCGGAAGCACCGGAACGGAAAAAATTATCGCAGCAGCTGCTGCGCAGCGCCGGCAGCGAGGCGTTATGGCTGCACCGCTGCTGTTTACTGCTGCGCAGGCTGGGGAAAATTTAGCCGGAGAAAATTAGTAGGAACGCTGTACCACATAGTCGGCTAATTTTGCCAGCAGCACCCGTGCCGGTTTTAGCGGCAGCTGTGTCAGCTCATTTTTTGCCTGGGCACTTAGTGTCCGGGCTTTTTGGTATACCTCTTTAATAATATCGCTCTCATGCAGACTCTGGCAGATAAAGTGCAGATTATCAGCTGTAAACTGCTTTTCTGCAATTATCTGCTCAGTGCGCGCGCTGTAAAGCGGGTGCTGCAGCAGTTTGATTAAAGGTAAGGTGAGATATCCTTCCCGTAAGTCCTGTAAGACAGGTTTACCCGTTGTGCTGCTGTCACCTGTAATATCCAATAAATCATCAACCAGCTGAAAGGCCTGCCCCAGCTGTAAACCAAAAGCTTCCAGGCAGCGGCAGAGTTTTTGCTCTAACCCGCAGACTTCTGCTCCTGCCGCGCAGCAGGCAGAAAGGAAGTAGGCAGTTTTTTTATAAATATAAGCAAAATAATCTTTTTCCTGCAGCCGGCAGTCATAAAGCCTGGCAGCTTGTTCGATTTCACCTTCACACATCAAACTAATAGCCCGGGTCATTTTATTTAGGACATTGGCTAAACCGTGTTCCGTGAGGAGGGAAAAAGCACGCGCAAATAAAAAATCACCATATAGTACTGCTTGTTGTGTACCCCAGGCGGCCGAGATGGTCGGTCTTCCCCGCCGTAAGCTGGCATGGTCAATAATATCGTCATGTACCAGGGAAGCGGTATGGATTAATTCCACCGCAGCCGCCACATCGACCAACTGATTTTGCCGGGCAGTATAAAATGAACCGCAGAGCAGCACCAGCGCCGGCCGGAAACGTTTGCCGCCTGCCGTAACAGCGGCAGAAAAACGGGTAGTCCAGAGATCCGTACCGCGGCTTAATTCCTGTAAACGGTTTTCAACCTGCTGTAACTGAGGCAGAGCCTGTAATTCCGACAAGGGTGTTTTAGTTAATGTCAATTTTATCACCTATTAGTGTAATTACAATTTATCCTCACCCATTATCTGCCGCTGTATTCTTAACTTCTTACCTACCTGTAATCATTCTAAAAAAATTCAAGATTTTTTCATACTGTTTTGGTATAATTGAAATTGTAACCAGAGCCAGACCAGACAAAAGGGGAGGTCTTTTTTTTGCAAAAGATAAAGAAAAATCAGCCGCTGGTTAAGGCAATTATTTTAATCATCTGTGGCGGGCTTATTCTTTCGTCTTTGGCCGCTGCCATTATTAGTCTTACAGACCCGCCGCCATCTGATGATCCCAGAGATATTTATCGCAGTCAGCTGACACAGCTGGAAACAGTTATTGCACAAACCGAAAAAAGTCTGGCTGATGATCCGGAGAATGTGGAGCTCTTAAAGAAACTTGGGGACTCTTACTACACTAAGGGACAGCTTCATGCTTCGCTGAATGAAGGGGCAGAATCAGTGGAGAGTTTTGCTAAAGCACTGGAGCCCTATGGTAAGGTGCTGGAACTGGAACCGGATAATGTTGATGTGCGCGTTGACCGTGCCGTGGCCGCATATGCTTCCAATAATAATGAGGTGGCCCAGGAAGAGTTCGAAAAAGCCATCACTGTTGATCCTGCAAATGCTAAGGCCTACTTTAATTATGGTGTTTTCCTTTATTTTGGCCTTAATGAACCGGAGGAGGCTCTGGCCCAGTGGCAGAAAGTAGTAGAGTTAAACCCGGAAGCTGAACAGGATCTGGTTGAGACGACGAAAACCTGGATCAAGGCGGTTGAAGCAGAGCTGGCAGACAGAGCCGCTGATGATAAGGAAGAGACAACTGCAGATAGTCCTGATGAAACAGAGACAGAATAAAAAAGCTAACCTTTTGGGTTAGCTTTTTTTATTCTGCGGAAAACTTAACAGTGAAAACCCCTGTTGTCAGACAGCACCGGTGAACGAGAGGAGCAATTTAACTGTA
Organism: Bacillota bacterium; assembly: GCA_012522335.1. Classification (GTDB taxonomy): domain Bacteria; phylum Bacillota; class Dethiobacteria; order Dethiobacterales; family Dethiobacteraceae; genus UBA9865. The sequence continues at coordinate 18,174 of JAAYKP010000014.1, read as the reverse complement.
AACAAAGGTATGTAAAAGCAGTTAATTTCAGATAATAAGTGAGGGGTGAGGGATTTAAAGAAAGGAGACAGCAGTTATGTCAAATCAGCAGAATAAAAACATATCGGCTGCCCAACAGCAGTATCAACAGTTTGCCAAAGAGAGGGAACCCAAACGACCGGTGCTGACCAATTGCCTGCATGCTTTTATTGCCGGCGGTCTGATCTGTACCCTTGGTCAGTTTTTTCAGTGGTTCTATATGACCTATTTTAATTTTACGGAAATTACGGCGGGAAGTCCGACTCAAGCTACACTCATCATTATTTCCGCCCTCTTAACCAGTCTGGGTATTTATGATCATATTGCCCAGTGGGCCGGGGCCGGCACCATTGTTCCGGTTACAGGTTTTGCCAATACTATTACTTCTGCCGCCATTGAACATCGCAGTGAAGGCTATGTGTTGGGTGTAGGCGGCAATATGTTTAAAATTGCCGGGCCTGTGATCACCTTTGGTGTATTTTCTGCCTTTGTAGTCGCCATCATCAAAATTACGATACAAAAGCTGGGTGGTTTCTAAATGCTGCAGGGTCGTCAAAGCTGGGTTTTTGTAAAACAGCCGGTGATCATTAGTACTGCTGTAGTCGGTGGGCCCTTTGAAGGGGCCGGTGCTTTAGCTCAGGATTTCGATATTCTGTACGAAGATATCTGGTTAGGTCAGGCGAGTTTCGAAAAAGCAGAGAAAAAAATGCTGGAAGATGCCTGTGAAAAAGCAATCCAAAAAGCTGGTCTGAACAAGGAAGATGTGCATTTCTTTTTAAGCGGTGACTTAATGAATCAAATTATTTCTTCCAGCTTTGCTGCCAGAACGTTGGGGATACCTTATCTGGGGCTTTTTGGCGCCTGTTCCACTTCTATGGCCGGTTTATCGCTGGCAGCTTTTTTAATCAATGCGGGCGGTGCCGGTTATGTTCTGTCCGCCGTGTCCAGCCACAACAGTGCTGTTAATAAACAGTACCGTTATCCTACCGAATATGGTGCACAAAACCCGCCGACGGCGCAGTGGACGGTTACCGGTGCCGGGGCTGCTTTAGTGGCGGCAAATGGTAACGGTCCCCGGGTGACGGGTGCCACAATTGGCCGCATTGTTGATCTGGGCATTAGTGATCCCTTTAATATGGGGGCAGCGATGGCGCCGGCAGCTGTTGATACAATCAAAGCACATTTTCGGGATTTTAATGTAGACGCAGCGCACTATGATTTGATTGCCACGGGAGATTTAGGCAAAGTAGGTCATCATATAGCCGGAGATTTACTGCAGGAACAAGGTATTGATATCCCGCCGGATAAGTTTACCGACTGTGGTTTACTCATTTATAAAAAGGACCAACCTGTAATGGCCGGCGGCAGCGGCTGTGCCTGTTCTGCTGTTGTAACCTACGGACATCTCTTAAACCGTATGCGCCGGGGAGAGTTAAAAAGAATCCTGGTGGTGGCCACCGGTGCGTTACTGTCGCCCCTTTCTTATCAGCAAAAAGAAAGCATTCCCTGTATTGCGCATGCTGTAGTAATGGAGCGGGAAGGAGATTAAAATGGAGAAATATTTAATTGCCTTTGTCGTAGGTGGTACAATTTGCGTCATCGGTCAAATACTGCTTGATGTTTTTCGTCTGACCCCAGCTCATATGACAGTTGCCCTGGTGGTTACAGGTGCTGTCCTGGGAGGTTTGGGGCTCTATGAACCTTTAGTGAAATTTGCCGGTGCCGGTGCCTCTGTCCCCATCAGCAGTTTTGGCAACTCCCTGGTCAAAGGAGCCTTATTTGAGGCTAAAACCACCGGGCTTGTCGGTGTCCTGACCGGAATCTTTGAAGTCACCAGTGCAGGTATTTCATCGGCCATAATTTTTGGTTTCCTGGCTTCCCTGTTGTTTAAACCAAAAGGGTAAATTTTATGGCAGGGAAAGGTGGGATCAGAGCCAGGAACCACAAACCACAAACCATGTATAATCAACGCCGGAAGCTAACAACCCCGGCGTTTTTTATTCCCCCAACCTCCGCCAATGTTCGCTGCAGCTGCAAACCTCTCATTAATAAGACTGGCACTATTACCGGCAGCATTAAGTAATTGACATATGACAAAAATAACTATAGAATAAATATGAGCATATGCCTATAACTTAAAAGTAGTGGGAGGTTAACGATGAAAATAGCAGTGTTAAGCGGTAAAGGGGGCACAGGGAAAACAACTGTGGCTGCCAGCCTTGCTGCCTCACTCCCTGCCTGCCAATATATAGATTGTGATGTGGAAGAACCTAATGGTTATATTTTTCTCAGCCCGAAATTAACTGACACCGTTCCTGTTTATGTGCCCATACCTGAAGTTGATGCGACTAAATGTTCAGGCTGCGGCAGCTGTGCTCAAGTCTGCCAGTTTAATGCTTTGGCGGTAGTAAAGGGGCAGGTACTTGTATTTCCGGAAATTTGTCACCACTGTGGAGCCTGCCTGCTTGCTTGTCCGGAGGGTGCCATATCAGAGACAGACAGGGAAATCGGTGTGATAGAGGCTAATGCCGATAATACATTTTTACACGGGAAACTAAAGATTGGTGAGCCCATCAGCATTCCGATCATTCGGCAGTTAAAGGAACGCCTGCACCAGGAACTGCCGGTTGTGCTTGACTGTCCTCCCGGTGCCTCCTGTGCGGTTGTACAAGCTATTACAGGCTGTGATTACTGTATTCTGGTGGCTGAACCTACACCGTTCGGTCTGCATGATTTACAAATCGCGGTACAGTTGGTTAAAATGCTGCAGCTGCCCTGCGGTGTTGTTATAAACAAAGCTGCGCCGGATAATAAAACTGTGCAGGAATTCTGTGCGCGGGAGGGCGTGGAGCTGCTGCTGGAGATTCCCTTCTCCCAGGCCATAGCCGCTGCTTACTCCCGGGGTATTCTGCCGACGACAGCCTACCCTGACTGGCAGGATAAATTTCGCGCATTATACCACAAAATAGAAGAGAGGGTGCAGCAGTGAAGCAAATAGCTTTTGTCAGCGGTAAAGGCGGTACGGGGAAAAGTACTTTGGTTTCTTCATTATGCCAGCTGGTAGCAGATAAAATGGTGGCGGACTGTGATGTTGAGGCTCCCAATCTGCATCTTTTAATTACGGGTGAGGAGCTTAACAAGGCTGATTATTATGGTGCTAAAGAAGCAGTAAAAGACGCCGCTAAATGCCGGAAATGCGGTTTATGCTATGATGCCTGCAGGTTTGCGGCCATAAGTGATGAATACGAGATTATCTCTTTAAACTGTGAAGGCTGCGGTGCCTGTGCTCTAGTTTGTCCCGCGGAAGCTATCAGTCTGGAAGAAGTGAAAACGGGGCAAACTTATCTGACAAAAACACTGCAGGGTACTTTCTCCCATGCCCTGCTCGATATTGGTGCCGAAGGCTCAGGCAAGCTGGTAACGGAAGTCAGACGGAAAATTTTTACCAGCCACGAGCAGGAAAAATGGCTGCTGATAGACGGCTCACCCGGTATCGGCTGTGTTGTGATCGCCTCCATTACCGGTACTGACGCTGTGGTAATAGTAACGGAGCCAACTAAATCCGGCGTTAGTGATTTAGAAAGGGTGCTGGCTGCAGCGCGCCACTTCCAGATTCCCAGTTTTGTCTGTATCAATAAATATGATCTTAATCCGGAGATGGCGGCGCAAATAGAAGAGTACTGCCGACAGCATGACTGTCCGGTGATTGGCAGGATCCCTTTTGACCAGAAGGTCGTTAAGGCTCTGCAGGCAGGTAAAACGCCGGTGGAAGCCGGTAATATTCAGGTAACTCGGGAAATAGAGAAGCTCTGGCAGCGTTTGACGGCGGCATTGGGTGCATAAGCACTAGAAAAATAATACAAAAAAGAAGGGTTGAGCCGGTACTCAACCCTTCTTTTTTCGGTTAGTGGTCACAGGTGTTGCTGCCTAACTCCAGTGTGCCTTGGAGAAAACGTTGCACAACTTCTTCAGGGGTAAGGGCGGGGGCCCCGGTTAGGACTTGAATCCCTGCCGTTTGAAAAAGCTGTTGGGCACGCACACCCATGCCGCCGGTTATCACAAGATCAGCACCTTGCTCTCTAATCCACTGCGGATAGACGCCGGGCTGATGAGGTGGCGGCACAAGTTTTTTAACTTCTTTGATCGTTTTTTCTGTAGTATCCACTGCGAAAAATGCAAATTTTTCACAGTGCCCAAAGTGCAGACAAAGCTGGTCTTCTACCATCGGTACAGCAATAATCATTTCCATCTCTCCCTCAAAGTAAAAAATTTTTTTTTATACCCAATGATCTTCTACATCATTTGTTTCTGCTTTTTCCAGTTCACCTGCTCTAAAAGCTGTAATTGCTTCCCGTACAGTAAAATCCCGGACCAGATAAACAGCCACATCGGTAGCTTTTAAGACTTTAAATGCTTTGGGCCCGACATGCCCCGTAATTACCGCTTCTGCCCCGGCATTAATCACATTTTGCGCGCTCTGAATGCCTGCTCCCTGCGGAGCATTATACACCTGTTTATTATCTAGTACTTCACATGACTCGTCTGCCAAATCATAAATAATAAATCTTGCTGCCCGACCAAAGCGTTCATCAACAGGATCATCCAAGGTAGTTCCTTGTACACTGACTGCTATTTTCATGGCGAACCTCCGCTTAAAAGTAATTAGCATATGCCCATTACTACTATAGCATAGTATTGAGCATATGTCTATAACTTATTCCGGCCTATTTGCCCGGGGTTAGTGCCATTAATTTTCAGCAGCAGTTACCATATTTGCCATATTAGTTCTTTTGCCAGGATGTAACATGTCACAAAACTTGATTTATCGAGCTTTTTCTGTCATAATACGTTTGGGAGTAGATGTCTACCTGGTGAGGGCCTCGGACTTCAAATCCGATGGCGGGCGTTGATCCGTCCGTGGTGGGTTCGATTCCCACCTACTCCCGCCAAAATCATAAATCCTTATACAGCAAAGGTTTGGGGATGTCCTCAAACCATTTTTATTTGCCAAGTTAATCATAAAAGGATTTTGCAGCATTAATATTGTTAAGAAATGGCTAATGAATGGACAGGTAATAGAGATTATTGGCATCCCTATATTTCAAATTTTCAGTCAATTGTGATGAAAAATTGACAGGAAATGAGCTGTTGTTGGGAGAAAGCTATTATTTAAACAAAGAGGGACTGGCGATTTTAGGTATGATATCAATTGTTACAGGTGAAAATCCTGACATGTATGATTGCAAAAGGGATTACCTAAATAACCATATTATGTCATTTGATTTGCACCTTAACAATAAAGTCAGCTAAAGGATTAGGCCGGTATGGAAATTATCAAGATACCCGCTAAACAGTCCCTTCCTCAATAAAGTCGTTTTAGATTTGAAAGGAGGAAAAATTGTGTTCACAGGGTCTGGATCGCAAAGCAGTACTGGTAATGTCACCTTGTTAGATAAGGAACTTATGTGCCTCTCGAAAAAGCTAGATTGGCTTGCTGAAGATGAAGAGGAACAACTGCCTGGTCCTATAGCTTTTGAATATGCCAGGTTTAAAACATTGATGCATCAAGGCAGTATTACGGAGTCATGTTGGAAAATAACAAATCTGTGTGAAGTGATTATTTCGTATTTGTGGGCTGCGTGCATTGAACAATGTGAACAACTAAACTCCTTGAAAAGTAGCCGAATTATATCTATCAGTGTTAAGCTATATGAAATCCAGTGTATTTATCCGGAACTGAAAAGTTTACTGGACAATATTAGGGCAATCATGACTTGGAGGAATCGTTATGGGATTGGACATGGAAGCCTAATCTTTGACTACAGTGTTTACGTAGAATCCTTAAGTACTTTAACTGCTGACTTTTTAAAAACATTAAAAAAACTGCCAGCTTTTCTAACAGCGCAAGGACTATCCTTATATAATTCAAAGGGCACTGTTTTGGTTGGGCGCAACTACCATGCATTATTGGATAGGGATAATCAAGAAGAAAGGTTTTATACAAAAAAAAGACCAAGGGGAAAAAACCCCATACGTTCATTTGGTTACCAAATGGATTTACCAGATATCTACTTTTTTGTAGGATATATCCTAGACAGTGATAATAGCAAAGAAAAATATTGCATGTATCGCAATTATGCACATAATCGAGCCAAATATATTAAAAAAAACGGTGATATTTGTTGGCAGGAAGACTGGGAACAAATATCATTATTAAATGAGAATGAATTTAAGGACTGGCTCACTTATTTTAAAAAAAGAAAATTGTTTCCGAAAAATATTCTTTCTATAGCAGAGAAATACCAAGAGCACGGGATGTATGCAGAAACAAAAAAATGTATAGATGTACTCGAGGGACTCTCTCTAAATAAGACACTTAAGAGGTGGGTACTTCTCCTTAAGTATGCCTATAGTATTGCAATTGGTGATTATATAGCAGCCGATGCTTTATTTAGCGAAATAAATACAGAGCTAGTAAAACAGCCTGATTTGTTTTATGAAATTAAGGTGTTGCAGACACAGAGTTGGTACAAGGCCATTTTCGGATATACCACTGATGCTGATATGTTATGTAAAAAGGGAATAATCCTGTCCAGGGACTACCAGGAAATAAGACCCTTTACAGGAAAACTGCTGGAGTTGGATATTCGAAAGAACAGAATCTATGCACTGAGAAATGATGCTAGCCAAAACCCCGGTCTGTTAAGAGATGAGTGCCTGGCACTGCTACAGGAAGCAGAATTAGTTTATCAAGAGAATCAGGGAAACAGAATTATACATGACGTTATTGGTTTTTCATGTAATCTGTACAGCACCTATACTTTGAGATGGTTAAACAAACAAAGAAATTTGTCTCTTAAATCTATTGATACGGAAAAAACTAAAATGTTTAAAATAGTAGATCATGGCATTAGCATTAGGAGAGAGATATTTGAAAAGTATCCCAATGATATTTGGGCGATTCGGGGCTATGCATGGAGCTTACACACAAAAGCAAGGTTATATATGACTATGGGAGAAAAGTTAGATGTGGCACAGGTATTATTATGCGATGCCAGGGATTTAAGAAATAAGGAAATAACTAGGGCAGACATGGGATTAAAAGAGGACCTGGTTAAAAATTACCTTGATTTGTTCTTGTCCAAAGGCGGCAAGGACGGAGGACCTGAATTAGTGAAAGAGATTTCTAAAAAGATACAAAAATTAGTTGATAAGATTCGTGAAAAGGAAGGGAGCACCGTCCGTATTCAGCGATTACTGGATAAAATACGTGAGTCAGGTTTGGTTATAAATGCGCCGGGATGCCCGTAACAGCGTAAGCTTTTCAGTCATAATAAATTTGTTAACGTGGATATTATTTTTATAGAAGAGAGAAATATGCTGTATCAAATTTTCTATATGGTAATTGTGAGCCTCCTTGGTTGGGGCTTTTTTGTATGTGCAGCTCAAGTATATATATACCATTCCTAAAAGATTCCAACCGATTAACATATCTTCCATGATCTGGGTAGGAATTGCTGTGGATGGTGGAGAATAATGGAAGTGAGTTACAGTTATATTGGAGGTGTTTTGATTGCTGGGAGTCAAAGACACTGCTGCAGGAGATGTTGTCCGAATTTGGTTGCACGGTTATTAACTATAAAGATAGCAAAATCATGGTTGATTTTCTATAATGAAGAAATGTTTGAGAAATTTAAGTCCGGGCTTGAAGAAGATTTTACAGCATGAGTATTCTTAAGTCGGAGATTTCTCTAATGAGCCTCATGCGTCGGTTGTCTGTACGATTAATAGTTTAAAATATTTGCATGTAAAAAAACAGAGGTGCAGTAATGTACCCTCTGATACTTTTAGAAATAATATTGCCGGCAAGATTTGTTTTGAAATAATATGTTAGTCCTGCCGCCCGGCCTGGAGGCCGGGCGGTTAATTTTTGCCGCAAAATTAAAAATCCTTTTTATATGTTCAGGGGTTTTTAATCTAAGCAGCGCTGTATTGTGGTATAATGTTGGAGATTTGAACTTAAAAGAAGGAATGCGACAATCAAGCAATGGGGGAATAAAATGATCAAGTTAATGGCGGATTCAACTTGTGATTTATCGCAGGAGATAGTGGAGAAGTATAATATCGGGATAGCACCACTAAGGATTTTTATAGAAGGAAAGACTTATAGGGATAAAATAGATATTACGGCTGATGAATTTTTTAAGCTGCTGCCTAATTTGCAGGAACTTCCCACTACTTCCATGCCAAATCCTGAAGACTATCTGACGATAATATATCAAGCAATGGAAGAAGGCTATACTGAATTTCTCTGCATCTGTATGTCCAGTGGAACAAGCGGTTCATATCAGTCAGCTGTTTTAGCCAGGGATTATTTTTATGAGCATAATCCGGACACAGAGATAAAAATCTATGTGCTGGACTCATTGTCCATGAGTCACGGCAGTGGCTGGCTGCTTCTGAAAAGTGCTAAATTAATCGAACAAGGATATAGCTTTGAAGAGTTAATTGCCTTTAATGAGCAGCACAAAACCAGGGTGAAACATTTTCTCTGTGTAGATGATTTGAATAACCTGATTAAAAGCGGTAGACTGACAAATGCCGGTGCATTCCTCGGCAAACTGCTCAAAATCAAACCAATTATGTCGATGAAAAAAGGAAAGGGAGCTATTGTAGCCAAGGAAAGAGGGACAAACAAGGCCCTTAAATTCTATGTAGAAGAATTTAAGAGAAGGAATCAGGAAGATCTGACTGATTTTATTATCATTGGCTACAGCTCGGATCTCAGTCTGGCTGAAACCTTAAAAATGAAAATTTTAGCTGAAACAGATTTTTCCGGAGATATCTATATTATGCAAATGGGTACTGCAGTAGGGACTCATGTCGGTTTAGGCGGGGTATCTATGTTTTTCATGGAGAAAGAAAAGACATAAGTTTAGGCGGCAAGCGGGGAAAGGCATGTACTGAACAAAGAGGATAAAAGAAAGCATGTAAAAATAGTGTCACATCAAGAGATTGGAAGATGTGCACTTTTTTTTTGTATTCCTGCTGACGCAGTCAGGCAAGTGAACTTGCAAGGGCTTGTTTAATGGCTGCCATTGTACCCATGGTGCTCTTATCACGGCAGTAGCATTCTATTGCCAGGTCGGCGTTAGCCGCCATGTGGACGATCATGCTGCGGCTGCTGACGACTGCGGAACGAATGCCGGGGAGGTCACCAAGTGTGTCGGCTGGGATCGAAACAAAGAAACCGGAAAAAGGATAAACAGTTTCTCTTTTTTTCTTGGTCCGGTTATAGACAGGGGGGTAGGGAGTCTCGTAAAATGCCTTACCGCTTGACAGCAGCAGGTATTGTGCCAGTCCTGCATAACTATACCATTCATCTTTATTGCCGCACATATGGAAACCTGAGGGGACTGCTGCATCGGCACGGTAACCTTCAATGACTGCCAGCAAGACTTTTTTCCCGTTCAGCAGGGCATTTTTCATGATACCGTAAAGTTCTCGAATATGGTTTGGTGTGCCTAAGGTACTGTAGACAGGAATGCTGGCTGCGCAGAGATCTGCCAGTGTTTTTTTCTTGGGGAAATGACTGTTAAAACCGCGAAACAAATAACCGTCGGCGGCGACGAGACAATAATCCGGCAGGTAGTAGCGGAAATTTTCATCTGCCTCCGGATGTTTCGTGAGGATATCTGTTTTGCTGACAACTTGTTTTATGTAGGGCTGCTGCAGCAGGATTTCTTCATCTTCAGGCACGGCGCCGGAAAGACCGGCCAGTGCCGAGCCCCAGGGTGATGTTTCCAGCAGCCCGGTAGTAGGTAAATTGATGATTTCCTCCTTAAGCGGTACTTTAGCGCCGGTCATGACGATTACTGTTTCATAGGCTTTGCTGCGGCAGAGCTCCAGGATATCATTAATAATGCGCCGGTGCAGTGGTTGTAAGCTTTCCGGCTGTAAACCGGTATTTTGTGCAAATACAGGCTGGGTATAGGTGAGCATCAGCCAATGCGGGTCATATAAACTGATAATGCGTTCTGCCGTTTGCCTGACCCAGCTGACTGAGATTTCACCGTCACCGGGATAAGGACTGTTCTTCAGCAGCTCTGCCAGCATGGGCGGTTGGCCGGTGTCCAGTTCCAGGCCGGTTTTCAGATCTACATATGTCTGCCAATCACCGACATCAATTAAGCCGTACATTTGTTTACCTCCACAACAATATCTTGCCTGCTGCCGCAGTGCGGGCAGAGGTCTTGCTTTAAGTAATTGGCCTGCAGCCGGGCGCCGCATGCTCCGTCAGACAAGCGTGTAATTACGGTTTCACCGCAGTGCCGGCAGTGTGTATTTACCCACTTGGAGCCCACAAAATTGCCAATATAGATGTAGTATGGTTTGTCTTCCAGCGCAGTTACAGTGTTGACCAGGGTCATGACTGCAGGTGGGGCGGCATGCTCAAGCTTATGGGCCGGAAGCAGTCTGAAGAGATGCCAGGGTATTTTTTTATTGACAGACGCCAGCCAGGCGGCAAGGGCGGGAATTTCTCCCTCGTTATCTTTGGTGATGGGAGTTGTTATTTCCAGGTGGGTGTGTTGGGCAAGATAGCGTATGTTTCTCAGTACAGGCGCCACCGTGGGCAGGCCTAAATGCTGCCGGTAAAAACTATCCTGCAGTGATTTTAAACTGAGATTAAAGAAGTCAAAGGCGGCTGCTGCCGCCGCTGCTGCTTCTTCCGTTAAAAAGCCATTGGTGGAACAACCGGTTAAGATACCGTTTTGCCGGGCCAGGGCGGCAATTTTGAGCGCAGAGGGCAGGCTGACCGTGACTTCATTGATGCCAAAATGGATAATTTTATACTGGCCGCGTTTGGCTAAAGTCACAACTTGCTCTGGCTGTAATACAAAAGTTGCCAGTTCCTGCTGTGGCTCAGCAATGCTGGCATTCATGCAGTAAGCACAGCTGGCATTACAGTTAAATGAGCCGAGCTGTAAAATTCGTTCGTCAGGCAGGAAGTGGAAGATGGGAACTTTCTCGATTTCCTCAGCTTGGCAGCGCGACCAGGTGAAAGGATACTTTTCCTGAATGACGCCGTCTTTAAAGGTATACATCCGGCAGCGGCCTTCACCGCGGGTCAGGCTGCAGCGCCATTCACAATAGTTACAGTTCATGTTACTCAAGCCTCAACTCGGCAAATTCCGTGACATAATTGGGAGCAAGCTTACTGGAGCAGGGAGCATAGATAGGAGTGTTTTTTGTGCTGCCATTTCTGCTGAAGGCAATCATGGTGTTAGCATCCAGTGAATCACCTTTGCAGGCGATTTTATAACCATCAGCGGCAACAACATAAAAATCACCGTCTACTGTCAGATCATAAAGGTCTAAAATGTCCAGCAGCCTGTAGCCAACAAATGTATACTTGTGGGCTTCCACCTTTGTCAGGACATCTACCTCGGCTGTATAGACGGTCAGTGCTGCCGCCTCTTTTTCGGTGAAAGTATGCTCGCCAATTTTCAGGCTGAACTCACCGTCAACAGTCCCGCCTGCCTGCAGTACATTTTTAAATTCGCCCGTGCCGGCGGCTTCCAGTTCCTGCTGCTGCTCAAATGCTGAAGGCCCATCTCCTGCCGGCGGCGGTGTCTCCTGCTGCCCGGTAGAATTGGCAGGTTGATCTGAATTCTCTTTGGTCTCAGGCGAACTACAGGAGACAAGGGTAAAAAGCAATAAGAAAGCTAACAACACTACTGTTACTTTTTTGTACATAATTTCTCTCCTCCTTTTATAGTTTAGCATGCAGGCAGGCCTGGCGTTGGAGTGCGTCGATATACAGCAGCCGCAGCTCGGTCCGGTAGATTTGCTGTAAATTTTCTTCCGTGATAATGTCGCCGGTTCTGCCGCAGCTTAACTCGCCCGTTTGCTGAAAGAGCGCCGTTTTGCCGCCCAACAGCACGGCATGGTCGGGATTATGGGTGGTCATGATGATGGTATAACCTTGCGCGGCTAAACTTTTGATTAAACGCAGGATACGGACTTGATTCCCGTAATCCAGGAAAGCTGTCGGTTCATCAAACAAGATAGCCTGCGGTTCCTGAACCAAAACATGGGCGATGATGCACTGCTGGCGTTCACCACCGCTTAATTTTGTATAGGGACGGTTAGCAAGGTGGGTAATATTTAGCATTTCTAATGTCTGCCATACCAGTTCTTCATCCATTTTTTGCGGCCGGCCGAAGAAGCTGATTTTAGGCGCCCTGCCCATCAGGACAAACTCAAAGACTGAATAAGCAAAGGTCGGAATGTGCGTCTGCTGTACATAGCCGATTTTGCGGGCGATTTGTCTGCCGGACATTTTGCTGATGTCCTGCCCGTCCAGCAGTATCTGACCCTGTGTTGGTTTAATTATACCTGCCAGGCAGTTGAGCAGTGTACTTTTCCCGCTGCCGTTTGGTCCCAGAATAGAGAGAATCTCGCCCTTACTGATGGACATGCTAACCCCTTTTAAAACCATTTTCTCACTGTTGGGGTAAGTATAACTGATATTTTTAACTTCATAAAGCATAGCTTTCCGCCTCAATTAATTATCATCCGTTGTTTATAGAGCAGCCAGGCATACAATGGCGCGCCGATGAGCCCGGTCAGAATACTGATGGGCAGCTCGGCGGCAGTGATTGTTCTGGCGACAGTGTCAACTACCAGCATAAACAAAGCGCCGCTGATGCAGGCTGTGGGCAGCAGCCATGTGTTTCCCGTTCCTACCAGCATGCGACCAAAATGAGGGATCACCAGGCCTACCCAGCTGATAGTGCCGGCAATACAGACTGAACTGGCCGTCAATAAGGTGGCACAAAGAACGGTTAAAAGACGCACCAGGGGCACATTAGTACCTAGAGTTTGCGCTTCAGTTTCACCTAAAGAGAGGATATCAATGCGCCAGGCTAAACCAAATAAGCACAGGGCTGCTAAAACCATAGGCAAGAATACGCTTGCCAGTTGTTTGCCGGTGACATAAGTAAAGCTGCCCATCTGCCAGTAGGTAATGGCTGCCAGCTCTGTTTCGGGATCGGCTATATATTTGACAAAGCCGAGTACCGAACTAAGGGCGCCGCCAATAATAATTCCTGACAGGACAAGCATTAAATTGGAGTTGTTGCGCAGTAAAGCAGGTATGAGGAGAGTCAAAGCTACGGCTAACAGCCCGCCCAGGAAAGCAAAAAGCTGGATTTGTGCATTTGTGGCGTGCAGCAGGATGGCGATGGCTGCCCCGACACAGGCACCTTGTGAGACGCCCAAAAATTCCGATGAAACCAGCGGATTCTTGAAAATACCCTGATAAGCGGTGCCGGACATGGCAAGTGCTGCGCCGCAGACAATGGCTGCCGTGATGCGCGGTAAACGTAGTCCCCAGACAACACTGTAGGCCATGACGTCGTTAACGTCTGTTTTACCCAAAAGTATTGAGAGGGCGACCAGCGGTTTCAGGGGATACTTACCGGTACACAGTGCAAGCACAGCCGTAACTATTAAGAGCAGCAGTAAAGCTGCAATCAGCAGCCTTGAGCGGTACTTTAATCTGGCTTCCAGTTCCCTTTCATTTGCTTTGCTCACTGTTCATACCCCAAAAAATCTAGTGCAAAGGTCATGCCGTAGGCGGTTTCATAAAAAAGATCTACTTCCTGCAGAAACTCTGCTTCACTATAGTACTCGGGATACATCTGGCACAACATCCACAGGAAACCCAGGCAGGTGGATAAACTGGGATATTCCCACGAGTCCTTGTCAGTGGGGACTAAAAGTACTTTTTTATTCTTAACCGCCGTGATGTTTTGCCAGTTTGGATCATTGAGCAGGTCTGCCGGTTCGTATTCTGAAGCGGAACCGTTGGTACAGAAAATAAAGTCAGGATTCCAGGCAAAAATCTTTTCTGTACCCACTACCGGCCAAGGTTGTTGACTTTCCACTTCCTTGGCACAGTTGATACCGCCGGCAGTTTCAATCATAAATGACTGCAGCATGTTGCCGCCCGCCACCTTACCGATTTCTGAACCCATGACAATGGCTGTTTTGCGTTCCTCAGCAGGGATTTGTGCTGCAATACTGTTTGCTAATTCAATTTTACTTTGGTAATAGGCAACCAGTTCGGCAGCCCTGTCCTGGCGGTTAAAAACTTCCCCTAAGAGGGTGATGGCTGCCAGCACCTCCTCGGGAGTTTCTGTTGTGATCCCCACGGCAGGAATGCCCATAGTCTCTACTGCTTCTAATGTTGCCGGGTCCGATGCCTTATGTATGAAAACGTCGGGTTTGTAGGCGGCCAGGGCTTCCCGGTCTAAATGACCGCGGCCAACGGTGCCGACAGTTTCTAATGACGGCTCAATTAGAGTCTGGATGCCCCAGGTTGCCCCGACGGCCAGCAGCCTGTCTCCGACGCCGAGGGCCAGTAGGAGGGAAGTAGGAATGCTGAACATCATGGCTACTGTCTCTACCTCTTCCGGCAGTGCCACCTGCCGTCCTGCCTGATCGGTTACTGTTCTTGCCGGATTAACGTCGTTCGCCTGTGGTATGTTAGCACAGGCTGTGGTGAAGGCCAGTAGTACTGCCAGTAAAGCTGCCGCAGTTTTTTGCCACATCTTGCTCCCCCCAATTAAAAAACCCTCAACTTAAATGTTAAATGCTCATTAAGCGGTCCGTAGTCTATAAAAGAAAAGCAGATACTCCCATACCTTAGAGAGAACCTGCTCTATCAATAAAAAAGTATTTATCACAGTAGTCAAGCGCTCTTTCCAAATACGGGAGATGCAGAAGCTTTCCCACTGCACCCATTGGTCGGCTGCCATAGGATGAATCCCTTAGGCGGCACCGACTTCAAGCAACTTTTTCATCATATTATAGCATGTTTAAACTATTTTCAGCAAGATAATTTCCTCTTATAGGAAACGGAGTAAAAAACACTTACATCTTTTCTTGATTTTTGAGCTCATTTCAGTCATAATACAAAAGGGAAGCAGATGCCTCTTTGCGCCCCCTGCAGCTTGCGCAGAGGCGTTTTCTTTGTCGCGCATCACAGGACAATTGTTTTATTTCACTTTACTGTTATAAAGTGATAAAATATCTGTGGTTTTACTGCAGTTCTAACAGAGTGGAGGAATTAAAGTGCGTAAACTGCCCGATTATATTGGTCCTTTAGCTTTTGGCGTTAAAATAGGTGTGGTGGTGCCTGGGGTAGATTTAGTAAAAATGATCACGTCTCCACTTACTGAAGCAGCTCATGATGGGCTGTTGGATGATGGTGATGTAGTTTGTGTGACAGAATCCATTGTGGCACGTGCCCAGAATAACTTTGTCACAGTAGCTGATATAGCAGCAGAGGTACAGGAGAAGTTAAATCTGAGTCAGGATAGTAAAATCGGTGTCTTATTTCCCATTACCAGCCGCAATCGCTTTTCGCTGATTTTGCAGGGTATAGCTTCAGCTGTACCGGCAGGGGAAGTTATTGTGCAGCTGTCTTATCCGGCTGATGAAGTAGGCAATCAGGTCATTGCACCGGAGCTGGCAGAAGAATTGACTGCAGCTAAGGATTATATCAGGTATGAAGATTTGCAGGAGGAAGACTGTCTGCATCCCATTACCAAAGTAAATTATCTTACATTATATAAAGAAATTATTGAGGGGCAGGGAGCCAGGGCAACAATCTTTTTAAGTAATGATCCGCAAATCATGACCAGGTTTGCTCCGGATGGTGTGCTTGTGGCTGATGTCCATAATCGCGAAGCTACGCGTAAAAAATTAAGTAAAGTATATAGTAACATTATTACTCTGCAGGAGCTTTGTCGTGAAGGAGAGAGCTGGAGTGAGTGGGGACTGCTGGGCAGCAATATGTCAGCCCATGATAAGCTCAAGTTAGCTCCCCGTGAATCCTCACTTTTTGTGCGCGAACTGCAGGCAGCAATTAAAGAAAGCACCGGTCGTCAGGTGGAAGTGCTTGTCTATGGTGATGGCGCTTACAAAGACCCGAGCACCGGTATTTATGAACTGGCTGACCCGCAGCCTGTGTTTGGGATGACTGATGGTTTAAGCGGACGCTATCGCGAAGGTATTAAATATAAGTATCTGGCAGATGTTTGTTATGCAGAGGGAAAAAGCGTCGAAGAAATTGAAGCCCTTTTGGAGGCGCAAAAACAAGAAGCCCATCAACAAAATGAAATGCTGACAGAAGGAACAACTCCGCGTCGGGTTGAGGACGTAATCGCCAGTTTAGCTGATTTAGTCAGCGGCTCTGCTGATGCCGGCACCCCGGTAGTAGTAGTGAAGGGAATTTTATAGTCAGCTATTTAACAAAAATCCGCAGCTTATGCGGATTTTATGCTTTTATACAGACTTTTGCATATAATAAAGCTGCAGTTAGGTGACGGCTAAACTGCAGACAACCTTTATGTAAGCCCTGTATTTTGCACGGGGCAAAACAGGGCTTGCCTGACTATGCAGAAATGGTATAGCTTAAGATTCTCAGCTCATGACGAGAAATTAGTCGGCCTCGGTACGGATACCAAAATTATTCTCGGAGAGGAGCAGGATGAGCAGAATAATCAAAAGTAAATTATCTTCCTCGAAGCCGTTATCTGCCAGAAGCAGCAGTAAGAGAATCAATAAGATTAAGTTATTGTCACGACCCCCGAAACCGCCTTTTGACATTACAAATCACCTCTTTTGCATGAAGTAAACGAATTATCTTGGGTACCCACCACATTCTATGATTTAAGGCATTGTTTGGTGATTAATAAGCGATAGAAAATTGCGCGGCGCGGGAGCTGCATCAGCTGCTGCAGCTCTTACTCATCTTCTGTATCCTGCTGCAGTACAATCTGTTCCTGCTGCATTTGCTGTATCATGTGAAATAAATTTGAAGTATTGATTACTTTTATATATTCATTTATTTTTGCTTGTCTGGTTTTTGATAAAAACGGTGTTAATGCCACTAACAGCTTTACGGCCGGATCGTCGCGTTCTTCCTGGAGAAAACTTCTTAACACTTTTTCTACTTTAGCGGACTGTTTAGGGTCACCAAGCAGCATGCTGACCTTATTGATATTTTCCACAAGATCATCTGAACTGACATTGCTAAGTAAACTATATAAATCCTGCCGATAATCACCCATGATAATACTCCCCCTTCAAGATTGGACTCACTTATTGACGGGTCTTCAGTAAAAGCAGAAGCAGCAGCAAAAGTAATAAATCATCGTTAACAGCGTCTGCAGTATTATGTTTTTTGCTGTCATTGCCAGTGAACTGCTGCGGCAAGTCCGGTGTCATTGGCATTGTGGGCTTTTTGCCGGGGAATACTTCTGACAGAATTTTTTTAGCAATAGTTATTTCAGGCCGTACTGTGACGGTCTCTTTTTTTAATCCTGCTTTTTCTGTTCTCTCAAGTGTGGGCTGATCATGCTCTTTACTTAATTCTGCCGGGAGGTCTTCTGCAGATTTTTCACCAGCCGGGGAATCAGCAGGTAATGCTGCTGCGGTGTTTGCAGCTGTCTGTTCCTGTGCTGCCGGGACAGTTTGGTCAGGCTCTGTGAATGTCTCAGCAGTTTCTGCTGCCGGCGTTTCCGTAGTCCGCGTTTCTTTATGTTTGTGATAACCTAGTATAATCTCCATTTTACAGCCTCCCTTCGCCGCCGCAATTGATTGCGTGCTGTAATTTGCACAGTCCGCTGTAAGCCTGGCTGCAGGTTAACTATGATCTGTCTGCTCCGCGATACTATTAAACTGCCGTAGGAAATAGAGCAGATTTAATGGTTTTAACAGCATTTCCGCCTTATTTCTTTTTCGCTCGGAGAGAAAGGGTGTAATGGCAATGAGCAGGTTAATGTTGGGGTCATAATGATTGATATAGGTACTGCTTTTGAACGTGACGGAAGATTTTTCTGCGGCAGCGGAGCCGCCGTCATTTTCTGTTTCGTTTGTTTCAGTAGTGTTAAGTAAGCGGCTGAGACGATTTATGTTTTCCGCTAATTCGCCATTATTCAGTTTGGCTAACAGGGCACTTACATCCAGATTATTTTTCATGTTGGTATGCTCCCTTAAGAAAATTCAACTTTGCTTTTTCTCCTGATATCTTATGAGCTAAAAGAGCAAAAAGTTCGCTGCTGAGCCGGCAAAAGCAGTACT
>JAAYKP010000136.1 GCA_012522335.1 Bacillota bacterium | reverse complement strand
GAGCGACCGGCAGGGTTGTTTCGATCTCTGGTTTATCCCGCCTTTCTTCCCGGAAGGCAATGGCCACTGCCGGATCCAGGGCAGTACCCTTATGAATCACCTGCAGCGAGTTTAAGGCTTCTGCCTGGGAGAAAACAGTGATGTGTCCGATGGGCTGTCCATGCTCATCTGTTTTTATCGGTCTGTCTTTAAAGTAGCCGTTAATAGAAAAGCCAATAATTTTTTCCTGGTGATCTTCCTCGACCTTATGAAAGACAATTTCATAAGTCACATTTTCGTTGGCCGGTGCCAGTACGGTCTTTTGATGGACACCGTCCTCACTATTATAGTCATAGGCAACAACGGCACCGTCGAGGACACCAACGTAACTCCAGCCGCTTGTCAGGTTGTCTTCCTTAAAGCTGGATTTGGGTATGGTGAATACTGCCGAAGCGAAACGGGCTGTACGATTGATACGCGCAGCGGCTATTCTGGCTGAAGACTGGAGCTCATACTCTGCGACGCTGGCACTGTGAACCCTGTTTCCTAAACCCAACATCATATAAGCCGGAGCAATTACCACACTCAGCAGAGCAAGTACAATCATCAACTCAACTACGGTAAACCCCCGATTGTTTCTTACTTTCATAATGTTCACACATCCTTCTTGAGGACTCATTTAGGCCTATTCATGAAATTATTGCCAACGGCGGACCAAAGGGTTCTCGGCTTCAAAAATTAAAGTAAGTTCTTGGGTGTTCCCCGTTTTTGTTACTTTACCTATAGAATTAATTATGACCACACGCGTGGAACTTTCGTTGTCAGCTTTGATTGTAACTTCTACTTCATCCTCATCAATTTTAAAAGTATCTCTCAATACCGGTCGATGTGTCAGGTCATCAGCAATATCGGGATAACGGTCCTGATCCCATTTGAAAGCATCTAGTAAAGGACCTTTCGTTTCATCGGCCGGTTCTTTCATTAGTGCTTCATAGGCCAGATCAATACCCGATAAAGCTAAGTAATAAGCTTGTGTCTGGCGTTCCTGCTGTGTTGCCTGTTTAAGGTTGCTGGCGAAGATTGTTGAGATGGATAGTGAAAAAATCATAATGATAATAAAGACGCCAAGAACAGTTATCAGAGCAACACCTTTATTCTCTTTCAGTGTTTTGCGGATCATCCCCATCACATCCCTTTGTTACCTGCAAAAAAACTGCTTGTCCCCTTTTCTCCGTCAATAAATAAATATTAGAGCCGGTTGACATTAAAGTTACTAAAACCAAGCTCTATTCCAGTTACTAATCTCCTGCTTTTGAACAAAGACACTGTTTTTTCCATTATATACCTAGGGCAAACGTTCGTCAACAGCTTTCCCTGAGTTATGTCTACCAGTAAAAATATTTTTTTGGTGCAAATATAGCTGGTTAGAAGGATCGTCACAGGCTGGTAAGATTCGGTAAAATAGATAAAGCCGGTTTCTGCACGAAACCGGCTTTTCACTCATTTGATTAGATTTACCGCCGCTACGCCATAGCTCTTTTCCCCGGGACTGATTTGCCCGGGCACAATGGTGTCTACAAACCACCCCTTAATTGAACTTTCATTGCCTTGACCGGGAGGTTGGTTTCTGTTAAGAAAAAAAGCGGCAAAACCTGCTACCTCCACTTCCTGTCTGCCCTGCCCTGTGGGTTGTTTAACAACAGGGATGTAGACTATAAGCGGGCAGCCAGACCGAAAATTTTGGTAGGTACAGCCGTGGCTGCAGGCATTAATGCGGGCCGTAAAGGCTCTCTTCGTCGGTCCGGATATATTACCCGGCTCTGTATCTAACAAATCCCCCACACTTATCATCCCGCTGTAACCGTCGCGCAGATTGCTTTCGTAGCGGGAAGCTCCTTTTCCTCCCAGTGCCAGGGCACCAAAATTGCCCGGTCCCAAATCACCGGGAGCAGCAGATTTTAGTTCATACTCCTGTCCCTGAACAAAGTTCTGCTCTACAATCATCAGGGGGGCGGCACCGGTCATTCCTGTAACGGCACCCACTGCTGCAGTGGCTGCAGCCGTAAGCTCCCTCTGGGTAAAACCGAAAACACGGGCAAATGTGTAATCAACGGCGGCAGAGATGGTCACTGTAATCTGAGTATGATCCGGAGAAATATCTGCGGTCACTTGATCAGCCGCAGCGCCATTGGCAGCGGCATACGCTTCAGCTGTACTAAGGGCAACGCTTGCGGCTGCCGGTTCTTTTAACAGTTCTTGTGCAGCGGCTAGAGCGGCAGCGTCGGCAGCATTGGCCAGAGTTCTTTTTTTGAGTACCAGCCGCCCGTAATCAAAGGCCAGAGCAGAAGTGCCCAGCAGGATCACCATCGCCACAGTAACCAGCACTAACGCAGACCCTCTCTCCTCCCGCAGATATCTCGTTAACAGTCTCATCTTAAGAGCCCCCCTGCACAAACTCGACCCGCATGGTGGAGCTGGAGGTATGGTTAAAGCTGTCGCCTAATACTAAATCAAAGAAGGGAACAACAATGTTGGTACTGGCTGCCACTTCTACCGTCACCGGTTCACCAAAGGTACGGGTTCCGGCCGGGGTCACACTGGTACTCTGGTTGTCCAACAAAGCGACACCGGCCAGTATTTGTTCCACCGCCGCTGTTATTTCGGCATCGGGCGCGCCTACTGCGGCCAGACGGGCTCCTTCCCGTGCCGCGCCGGCGACGGCAATCTGGCTGTTAAAGATAAAACCAAACTGAATGATTCCCAGCAGGATAAAGAGCAGGATGGGCAAAGTTAAAGCCATCTCAGCAATGGCCTGCCCCTGCTGCTTTTTTAGCAATTTATTTAATAAAAAACCCACAACGCTGCACTCCCCGGAGCTGAGTTATACTTGTTGTCATTATAACAAGTTTGCCGGGATGCCGTAATCAACCAATAGTCTTTATTTGTTAGGACTTATTTCCTATTTACTAAGTGTGCTTAACACATCAGTTACATGAGAAAAAAAAAGAGTATGCTCGTCATACTCTTTTTTCGGCAGGGAATGGGAAATAACAAAAGTATTGCCATTTTAAGCCATTTATGATATTCTGCAAATGGATTGTCAGCAAAAAACCCGGAGTGGTTAAGTTATGACCAATGAAAATACCGATATACTGTCTGCCCAGAAAAATCGCTTTTATCTTGAATTAATGATTGTACTGTCTATTGTGATTCTGCTTGTTGCCTTGGCGATACCTATCTTTCTTTCTGCTGTACAAACGGCGCGGGACCAGGTTGATGAAGCAAATCTCCGCATCCTCAACAGTGCCACGCTCCAATGGTTATTAGCAGATGAAGCAAATGACCCCCTCAAGCTGGAAACATGGCAGCTGCAGGCGGAACTAACGGGCAAATATCTTGAGGATTGGCCCGTTTCGCCTAACAATAAACGTTATGAGTTAGAGCAGGGACAGTGGGTTGCTAAATAAGGCAGGAAAACTATACAGCGCCGGCTGCAAATGCATATGACACATCTTCATAAAGATTGGTATGCGGCGTATAGGTGCGCTCTAAAAACTCCACAGTTCCCGCTTTATCTATCGTCAGGATGGTTGAGCAGCGGGTGCCGTATGTTTCCGATTCCACAAAAATTGGGGACAGGATGCGTTCCCAGGTTAAACCAACCCCTGTGTCCGGCAGTTCATGGTCAGGGACAGGGTTTTTATTGTGCAGCAGGGCCAGCAGTTTATCCTTAGACAGAGGAACAGACTTAAGCGACTCTGCCAGCTGGCTTTTACTGCGCTCAACTTTCGGCCAGGGAGTGTCAATCAGGTGGTTGCAGAGACCATACAGTCCCGGTGCTAACTGTACCGGCTCGCCGGTAACATTAGAGTAATACCACAGTGAGTTAAGATCACCAAAAACAACATTAAAGCCGTTATACTCTGCTCCGGTCCGCCGCAGTATCTCTGCATAAGACGCCGGAGCAGTTTTGCTGCAGAGGTAATTGCTCACCACTTCACCGCGTGATTTACGGCCGCTTACTTCCCAGGCGGGATCGCGGTAATTGGTAAGGGCGGCAAAACGACCGCTTTTGGTGATACCAAGCCAAGTTCCACCGGCTTGCAGATCTCTGCCGGCCAGGACATCTGGATAATCAGCCCAGAAAGAGGCCCGGGCTGTAGGACGGGCATAAAACTCATCACGATTAGCCGCAAGAATTAGTTCATAGTCCGGGTGCTGCCGATAAGCCAGTAATACTAGACACATATTTGCTCCTCGCATCTTGGATTTTATTTATTATTACAGTTCTGCAATTTGTTTATTTTTCCTGCCAAAGTAAAACAAACATAAACAGCTCAATACAGCAAAAGTAGTAGCTTATGCAGCAAAGGTTACAAAAGTATGTCAATTGCCTGGGAAGCATGTATCCTGCCTCCTGCTTCTGCTATAATAACTATAGATTGCTTAGATGGGAGGATAAACATGCCACAACTTGATACGCCATTGCTGCACGGCAAACTTGAACTGCATAACAGATTAGTCATGCCGCCCATGGCAACGGCTTTAGCAGATCATGACGGCAGAGTTAATAAAGAGATTTTAGATTATTACCAAGAAAAAGCAAACGGGGGCTATATTGCCCTGGTGATTGTCGAACATAGCTTTGTCGATGTTAGTGGAAAAGCCAGTGAACGGCAGATGTCAGCAGCCAGCGACAGTGATATCGCCGGCTTAAGAAAGCTGGCAGCCGTAATCCAGGCTAATGGGGCCAAAGCTGCTTTGCAGATTAATCATGCCGGCAGTGCCGGCATTGCGGAGGAGGTTGTGGGCCCCTCTGCCGTGGCACATCCTAACAAGCAGCGGGTGCCGACAGCCCTTACCCAGCCGCAGATAAAAGACATAGTGGCACAATTTCAGGCCGCGGCCGTACGTGCCCGGGAAGCCGGTTTTGATGCTGTTGAAATCCATGCCGCCCACGGTTTTTTGCTGAATCAGTTCTACTCACCCCTGACAAATCACCGAACTGATGAGTACGGCGGTAATATTTTGGGCAGGATCCGGCTGCACCTGGAGATCATTAAAGCAGTTCGCGAGGCTGTCGGTGAAGACTTCCCGCTGCTGCTGCGTTTAGGCGGCTGTGATTATCATCCCGGCGGCAGCACCGTTGAGGATAGTGTCATCGCCGCTCAGGCATTTGCCGGGGCGGGCATCGATCTGCTTGATATTTCGGGCGGGATGTTTGGTTTTATGAAAAGTAGTTCCCGTGAACCTGGTTACTTTGCTGATGTCTCCACCGCAGTTAAACAGGCGGTTGATCTGCCTGTCATCTTAACCGGAGGTATCACCCTGCGGCAGGAAGCAGATGCTTTGTTGGCAGCCGGTACTGCTGATCTCATCGGCGTAGGCAGAGCTATCCTGAAAGATTCGCAGTGGGCAAAAAACGCCATGACAAGATAGCACTAAAAAAAGGAAGTATGCTTACTTCCTTTTTTTAATGTGTTTAAGTTTCCGTCTGCTATTGCCACTGCTGTGGCTGCTGCTCCAGATATTGGCAGAGAATCAGTCCTGACTCCCGGCAGGCCGCAGCATGTTCTACGCCGATGTAGCGGAAATGCCAAGGCTCATATATATAGCCGGTGATCCCGGTACTGCCTTCCGGATAGCTCATGATGAAACCGTAGCGGTAGGCGTTTTCCGCCAACCAGCGGCCAGGTGTGGTACCGCCAAAGGAAGAAGCCAGCACATGGCCGGGAACAGCAAGATCAACGGTTGTGCCCAATTGATGCTCTGACTGTCCGGGACGGGCACTAAACTTGTTTGCTGCTTTTTCACCGTGTTTAGCAGCATAATTATTAAACAGACGCTTTTGCGTGGCATAGCTGCGGTATGCAGAAGTGACATAGAAGTCAACGCCGGCATCGCGGGCCTCTTCCCACATGGCGCGCAGCTGTTGGTAAGCTTCGGCACGCAGTTGGTATCGTGTATCATAAAGACCCATTTCCGCAGGAATTGTTACCAAATCTGTCGGCTCATACTTACCTAAACTTGTTTCCTTTGTGACCAGTGCCAATAAATCATCACCGTTTGCTAACTGCCGGACTGCTGCCGGAGGATCCGCTGCGGGGTTCTCCGCGGCAGGTGGCTTCTCCACGGCAGGCGGTTCTTCCACGGTAGGCGGCTCTTCCGCAGCCGGAGGTTCAGCATCAACCGGGTCTGAGCCGGGGGGCTCCTCCACAGGTGCCACAGGGGTATCGACCGGCGGCTCCTCCACAGGTGTATCAACCGGTGGCGCATCCCAATAGGCGAAAATAGTGTCACGAAAGCTGTAAACCGTCAAAGCTGCTGCCACCAGTAAAGCCAGCAATAAAAGTATAAGAACATTTGGTCGTCGGGAAGCCTGGCTTCTAACGGCCTGCTGCTGTTGCTGCATCAATTTGTTCCTCCCCTAACGTTAGATTCAGATTACTCGATAACCTGTAACTCCTTAGAATAGTGGTTGAGCACTTCACAGCCATCTGCTGTGACTAATACCAAATCTTCAATTCTCACGCCAAACTCGCCGGGCAGATAGATGCCCGGTTCAACGGAAAAGATCATTCCTTCAGTCAGCGGGATTTCAGAGGCCTGACTGACATCAGGTGGTTCGTGACATTCCAAACCAATCCCGTGCCCCAGGCGGTGGGTAAAATACTGACCGTAGCCGCCCTGGGCAATAATCTCCCGGGCTGTCTGATCAATTGTGGACAGCAGCACGCCCGGTTTAATGGCAGCAATGGCTGCTTCGTTGGCCTGTTTAACCAGCTCATAAACTTGGCGCTGCCGTGCGCTTACAGTTTTATAAAATACTGTTCTCGTCATGTCGCACCAGTAATGATTGATCGGAGCAAAAATATCAAAGATTACACTGTCGCCCGGTTTAAGTTCAGTCTGATTCCCGCTGTGGTGGGGATCGGCACCATTGGCACCAAAGCAGACCAGCTGTCTCCCTTCACCGTCAGCACCATGCTGCAGAAACTGCCGGTTTATCTGCGCTGCCAGATAGCTTTCTGTTACTCCCTCCTGCAGCATACCGATGGCAGCAGCCATCACCTGGTCGTTAATAAGAGAGTTTTGGCGCATTTGCACAATCTCTGCCTCATCTTTTGTGGTGCGGGCCAAATCTACAGGACCTGAACCATGCACCGGTACGATGTCGGGACGCAGCTCTAACAGCTCAACCAGGAATTTACTGTACCAGAATTTATCAATGCCCATTTTCCCCGGCGCGGCCTGGCGAGCCAAGTCGGCTACCGGATTATCACTGTCTTTATGGCTTACAAACTGCAGTTCAGGTGTGGCGGATAAGCCAAAAATTTCATTACCAAACAGCACTGCCTGCCCATCCGCATCAAGATAGAGGGCAATCATGCGTTCCTGCGGCTCAACCCAGTAACCTGTCAAGTAGTACACGGAAGCCGTGGAGGTAACAATAATCTGCTGCAGGCCTGACGCCTTCATATTGGCTGTCACTTGGTTAAGACGTTCCTTATTCAATGGCTCTCACTTCTCTCTTTTCGTTTTATATCATTATACATGATTTTTCGCAAGCATGGTGCATAAGATATAGATTAAACATTCTTCTGCCGGCCTGCTAATAAATTGGCTGGATGTTAAATATACTAAAACAAAATGGGCCGCTGACAGCAGCTAAGGTGGTGAAGCCAATTAATCGGGATAAATTGATTGATCGGTTAAAAGAATTCTATTCGCTGGAAAAATTCCAGGTACAGTATTATCAAGCACAGCTTTCAGCAGCTAACGATGAGTATTATCAACGCGCTTTTGCCAAAATGGTGCAGATTGAAAGCGGTCACGCCGCTTATTTTGCCAAGCAGCTGCAGGCGGCAGGAATAGAACTGCCGAAAACTGTCCCGCTGCTGGAAATGGCAGGACGCCTGCTGGGTGAAGCGGTTGAATTAACCGGCCCGGAGCAAACTTGTAAGCTGGGCATTGCTTTAGAAAGCAGAGCAATAGAAGTGTACAGGCGATTTGCTTTTGAGGTCTGGGACGACCGGGAGATGCGCCGAACCTTGCTGGAATATCTGCTGGATGAAGAATTCCATAGCTTGTGGTTAAAGGATTATCTAAAGCGCTGGCATTGACGAATAATTGTTAAGAAAAATGTAATCTTTTGGGGAAGTAGTGTAAGAAAATGTTAACAGCAGCTGAGGCAAGATATAATATGATAAATTTAGACCTAACTAGAAAGGGAGGCCTTGATGCATAAAAATAATGTGAAGCAGATCCTCAGCGGCCAAATTGAAACGGAAAGAAATGTTTTAGCTGAGCTGATAAAGACAAAAGGAATTGAAAGTGAAGAAGTACTTAAACAAAGTGAAAAATTAGACAGCCTCATCTATCTACATCATTGTCTGGAAATTGATGTAAATGATAGCTGTTTACCTTCAATATAAATTTCTTCCTCCAGGTCGGCCTGCAGCTGCAGGCCGACTTTTTTCTGCCCTGCCCTTATGCTATTCGCTGGAATCCGACATGTGAGTATTTGAACTTGCGGCGTAAAGATAAAGGAAAAACCTTATGCAGTGTGAAATAAGTATACTGTGAAAGGTTGCAGAGAAAAAGTGCAGACAAAGTAATCAAAATATTGGAGGATAAGATGACAATTACACTGGGAGAGTTTCTGCAGCAATTGCTCTCAAATCCGGCTTTGCTTGTCATCGCCACCCTGACAGCAGGCGTTATCCTGGTTAATGGCTGGACTGATGCTCCCAATGCCATTGCCACCTGTGTCTCCACGCGTACCATTAGTCCCAGAAACGCCGTCCTGATGGCCGCTGTCTTTAATTTTTTGGGCGTTCTCTTTATGACCCTCATTAATGCCACCGTTGCCCATACCATCTATAATATGGTAGATTTTGCCGGCAATTATCACGATTCGCTGGTAGCTCTGTCGGCAGCCATGTTTGCGATCGTCCTCTGGGCTACGGCTGCCTGGGTCTTTGGTATTCCCACCAGTGAAAGCCATGCATTAATTGCCGGCATCTCCGGTGCGGCTATTGCTCTGCAGGGAGGCTTTTCCGGCATTAATGGAGCAGAGTGGATGAAAGTAATTTACGGCTTATTTATTTCTACCTTCCTCGGCTTTTTTTTAGGGTTCCTGGTAGTGCGGGGCATAGAAGCAATCTTTAAAAACACTGACAAACGACGGACAAAACCTTTTTTTGTCAGTGCCCAGGTTGCCGCGGCAGCAGCCATGGCTTTTATGCACGGCGCCCAGGATGGTCAAAAATTTATGGCTGTTTTTATGCTGGGAATTTTTCTGGCCTGCGGTCAGGGGAATGTTACGAGCTTTACCATCCCCCTGTGGTTAATGCTGTTGTGCTCCATTCTCATGGCGCTGGGCACTTCCATTGGTGGTTACCGGATCATCAAGACTGTAGGAATGGATATGGTCAAGTTAGAAACATATCAGGGCTTTGCCGCAGACTTTACCGGAGCTTTCAGCTTATTAATTTCTTCACTCTTAGGGCTGCCGGTCAGCACAACCCACACCAAAACGACAGCTATTATGGGGGTTGGTGCTGCCAAAAGGCTGTCCTGCGTCAACTGGAGTATTGTGAAAGAAATGTTTGCAGCCTGGATTTTAACTTTCCCCGGTTGTGGTCTGGTTGGTTATTTGATGGCACACTTATTTATCAAAATCTTTTAATGTCCAAGGAGGAAGGGAAATTATGATATTAAAAAGCGAGACTAAAAAATTTTGCTACTTCCAGGCCTTTATTCAATTATCTCAATTCTCACTGCAGGCGGCAGAGCTTCTCCATGCGGTACTGCAGGAGTTTGTGCCGGCCGTGCTAAAACAGCAGGCAACTGAAATACAGCAGATAGAGCAGGCCGCTGATGAGTACAGACACGAACTGCTTAACCGGCTGGCGCGAGAATTTCTTCCTCCCTTGGAAAGGGCAGATATTATTCGGCTGGCCGATGAAATTGATGATGTTACCGATGCCATCGAAAATGTTATAATCAATCTGCATATTTTTAATGTGCAGAAGATCCCCGGTGAGATTGCCGCCTTTGGCCAGGTCGTCAAAGACTGCTGTCAGGCTGTGACTGCCGCCGTAAAAGAATTTGAAAACTTCAGAAAAACAAAGGCGCTGCAGGCTAAGATAGTGGAAGTTAATCGTTTAGAAGAGGTGGGAGATAGATTATACCGGCAGTGCATGCAAAAGTTAATACAAAATAATAAGGATCCCTTTGCTTTAGTTATCTGGAAAGAGATTTTAGCCGGTTTGGAAGCATGCTGTAATGCCTGTGAGACGGTTGCCGATGATCTTACCGCTATTGCCCTGATCAATTCCTGATTACTGCAAATGAAATTAATAATAAAGTAAAAGCCCCAGAGACAGCCTCTGGGGTCCTTTTGTATCTCCATCTCCTTCTGTTTTTCCCTGAGCGCACTGAACTGCGTTAACCAAAAATAACTTCCTTAAAGCTGCGTCCCCGTGTATAGTAGCCAACCACATGCTTGATGATTAAGAAAATAACAGGTCCGGTCACCAGGCCGACCACACCAAGCAATCTCAAACCTAAAAACATGGCAATCATGGTAGAAAGGGGATGAAGCCCAAATTGATCGCCCAGAATTTTCGGACTGATCACCTGCCTGACGCCCAGCACCACAACATAGAGGATAAATAAACCAATGGCTAAAGTTTTTTCGCCGATGATAAGCAGATATAGTGACCAGGGGATAAAGAACAAGCCGGCACCGATGGCAGGCAGGGCATCAAATAAGGAGATAATGACGGAAAGTATAAAGGCGTACTTTACTTTGAGCAGGAGCAAACCGGCAAGTAAAAGCACAAAAGTAACAAAAATGAAAATAAGGGTAGCTTTAAAGTAGCCAATTAAAGCAGCAAGTAAATCAGCTTTAATGATGCGATACTGCTTAAGCCAGGAAGGTGGCAGATTATTGATAACAAAGGCTCGCAGCTTGGGATAATCTTTGGCAAAAAAGTATGTTGCCAGCACTGTTAGCAGGACAAATAAAAAAAGGAAAGGTAGAAAGCGCGCCGTATCAAAGACGAAAATGGCTGCCCCGGCTGTATAGGCAGATATTGTTGTGCCCAGATTAACAATAAAGTTTTGTATGGCCTGCAGAACATAGTCGGGCAAAATATCCATGCTTTCCCCGAGTTCAGCCACAAAAGCCAGTAAATTACGCTGCAGACTGGGAAAATGATAGGGCAGCAGTTTTAGCATATCCGTTGCCTGCTTAACCAACAGACTGCCTAACAGCAGCAGCACCCAAAAGATTACCAGTAAAGCAACGGTAGTAGTGATTAAGGCAGCTGCCGAGCGCGAGATAGTAAATTTACGTTTTTTCGCCAACCAATTAACCAGCGGATTAATCGCCATGGCCAGAGCAAAAGCAATCACAAAAGGCGCGGCATAACTAACAAAAATAACGGCCAGATACAGCCCTATGAGTGTTCCGGCAATCACAGCGAGTAGTTTTAAAGTATTTAGTAAAGGTCTGGGTAGTGCTTGCAGTTTTTTCACCCCTTCTCTGCACGGCGGTCAATACTGCCCGCCTTAGCTCCATTATCCCTGTTTTGTCTTCACTTGACAAGTATTTGTCCCTGATTAGGCAGTCTAAATTAGCGGGGCGAATGCCCCGCTCAGACTGTATTAGCCGGCCAATAAAGCCATAAACTCTTCACCGTTAATTGTTTCTTTCTCTATCAGGTAAGCCGCTATTTCATGCAGTTTATCAAGACTTTCCTTCAGAATATCAATTGCCTTGGCGTGTGCCCGCTTAATTATGGCTAAGACCTCTGCATCAACCTGCGCCGCAGTCTCCGCTGAACAGAGCAGTGATGTATCGCCGCCCAAGTATCTGTTTTCTTCTGTTTCCAGGGCCATCATATCAAAGTTTTGGCTCATGCCTAAGCGTGTAACCATGGCTCGGGCCAGTTTTGTTGCCTGTTCAATATCATTTGCTGCCCCGGAAGTAACGGTACCAAAAACAAGTTCTTCAGCCGCCCGGCCCCCGGTATAGGTAGCAATTCTGTTAAAGGCTTCCTCTTTCGTCAGCAGCACATTTTCATTTTCCGCCAGCTGCATCGTATAACCAAGGGCACCTGATGTGCGCGGAATGATGGTGATCTTATGCACCGGTGCTGATTCCGTTTGTTTAGCGGCGACAATGGCGTGACCTACCTCATGGTAAGCAATAATTTGCTTCTCCCTGGCTGAAATAACTGCTCCTTTACGCTGGTAGCCGGCAATAACTACTTCCAGTGCCTCTTCCAGGTCACTTTGATTTACCAGGTTACGTCCACACCTGACTGCCCGCAGCGCCGCCTCATTCACAATATTAGCCAGGTCAGCACCGGAAGCTCCTGGTGTGGCCCGGGCAATTGCATTTAAGTCAATGCCGTCAGCTACTTTAACTCGTCTGGCATGGACCTGTAAAATAGCCTCCCGTCCTTTAAGGTCCGGCAGCTCCACCGGGATGCGGCGGTCAAAACGCCCGGGACGCAGCAAAGCTTTATCTAAAGATTCCGGACGGTTGGTAGCAGCCAAAATGACAACACCATTTTCGGCGTTAAAACCATCCATTTCCGTTAAGAGCTGGTTTAAGGTCTGCTCTCGTTCATCGTTGCCGCTGAAACCGATGTTGTCCCGTTTCTTACCGATGGTATCAATTTCGTCAATAAAAACGATGCAGGGAGCCTTTTCCTGTGCCTGCTTGAACAGATCCCGCACCCTGGCTGCCCCCATACCAACAAA
The DNA here is from genome assembly GCA_012522335.1 of Bacillota bacterium. Lineage (GTDB taxonomy): Bacteria > Bacillota > Dethiobacteria > Dethiobacterales > Dethiobacteraceae > UBA9865. The sequence continues at coordinate 1,246 of JAAYKP010000136.1, read as the reverse complement.
CATTTCTACAAATTCGGAACCGGAAATGGAAAAGAAGGGTACTTTTGATTCACCGGCCACAGCCCGGGCCAGTAAAGTTTTACCTGTACCCGGGGGGCCTACCAGCAGAGCGCCTTTGGGCATGTTGGCACCAATGGCTTTATATTTGGCCGGATTATGCAGAAAGTCTACAATTTCCTCCAGCGCTTCTTTTGCTTCATCCTGACCGGCAACATCATCAAAAGTAACGCCGGTTTCTGCTTCCGCATATACTTTGGCATTACTCCTGCCAAAGGACATGGCATTGCCGCCCATTTTCTTCTGCATTGAATTCAGCAGCAGCTGCCCCAATCCCCAAAAGAGCAGAATGGGGAAGATCCAAGTCAAAATAAAATTTATCAGCGGTGAATTCTCTTTAGGTATGACCTTGGAAAACTCGACATTGCTTTTCAGCAGACGATTAACCAGTTCAGGGTCATCAAGGTAACCGGTGACAAAAAGCTCCTCTTTTCCGTTCTCGCCAACGGCTGCAAAGGTAATCTCTGTTTCGTTATCATTGATATCCACCGTGCGGACTTTACCGTTTTCAACCATCTTCACAAAGGTGCCGTAATCAACCTCTGTAATCCTTGGTTTTAAAAGCGCAGGAAAAACAATGGCATTCAACAGCATGACAGCAATCATCAGTACAACATAAAAGTAGATAAGATACTTATTCGGTCCCCGTCCTTGATTCATATATCTTCCTCCATCACACTAATCATCCAGTGTACTTATTCTTTCTAATAACAAATTTAGTCGCTTCAAACCGGAAACAATCTCCGTGAGCGATTCTTCTGCATACTTCTCTAACAACAGTTCATACTTGCGGTCTATAGCCCGATCAATTTCACTGATCGTCTGCCGCCCCTTGGCTGAAAGGGTAACTATGACCACTCTTTCATCATTAACGTTTCTGCAGCGCTCTACAAAACCTTCCTTCTCTAACTTTTTGCAGAGGTTGGAGATATTACCTCCGGCCATTCTCATACATTTACCGAGGCTGCCGATGGTATGTTCTTCATCCTGCAGTAAGTTCAGCAGCAGCTGAATTTGCATTAAGGTAAGACCATATCTTTCCGCAATGGGATAAAAAATTTGATTAATGTTTTCAGTAATCTCCCTGGTGATATTCCATAGGGCAAGCTTAAATTCATTAACTTCCATCGTTTCCTCCAGAAAACCATCAATTATATAATATATATATTATATATAATATATATTATTT
>JAAYKP010000169.1 GCA_012522335.1 Bacillota bacterium | reverse complement strand
TGCTGCTGATCGTACCGTTAATGGTGGCACGGCATACTTTCATCATGTATATGGATATGCGCAATCAATACATCAGTACGATTAAAGCGCTGACCAAAGCTATAGATGCCAAGGACCAATATACGCGCGGCCATTCGGAACGTGTGGCCAAATATTCAGTCTGGATTGCGGAAGAGCTGCATCTGCCGGAAGATTATATTGAGAAATTAGAATACATAGCTTTAATGCATGATATCGGTAAAATTGGCGTGCCGGAACATATTCTCAATAAGCCCAGTCGTCTCTCCGATGAGGAATACCGGCTGGTGATGAAACACGCGGCTGTGGGGGCCGAGATTATCAGTAATATTAAGTTTATTGGTGAACATGCCGATATTGTCCGTCACCACCATGAACGGGTAGATGGACGCGGTTATCCTGATGGTTTAAAAGAAGAACAGATCTCATTGGGTGCTAAAATCATTGGTGTGGCCGATGCCTTTGATGCCATGACCTCGGAACGTATTTACCGGGCGCCGCTGACGAAAGAAGAAGCTGTAGCCGAACTTAAACGCTGCTCCAATACGCAGTTCAGCGAAGAGGTTGTCCAGGCCTTTCTGAAAGTATTACGGCGCAAAGGGGAGATACAATGATCGCTGTAGGCATAGTTCTGGCCGTTATCATCGCTTTACTGCGCGGCGCCAGGTTAGAAGGGCTGTACCGGTTAGAGATCAAGGCTTTACCCTTGATCTTTCTGGCTTTCTTCTTGCGGGTTCTGGTGCGGGTGCTGGCAGTAAAAGGGATTGATTGGCCGTGGCTGCAGGTTGCAGCCTATCTGTTGTTGTTTTACGCCCTGATGCAAAATCTGCGGCAGCCGGGCCTCAAGCTGTTTTGCGTAGGCAGCTGCCTGAATTTCCTGGTGATTGCTTTAAACGGCGGCACCATGCCGGTTTCAGCCGCGGCCATGGCTTTTGTCGGCCTGGAAGGAGAACTTGGCGGCACACATAATCTCCTGACTGCGGCCACAAGGCTTCCCTTTCTGGCTGATGTGATTCCCCTGCGTCCGCCTTATTTCCCCTTCTCGCAGGTGATAAGCGTCGGTGATATTTTCATTGTGGCAGGCATCTTCTACTTTATCCAGCGCAAAATGCTGACCCCACCGTGACAGGGGACGGTTCCCTGACACGGTGTCTGTTCTTGTACTTACTTTGAATTAATGGTAAAATAAGTTTAGCTTCTGCAAGGAACCGTAAGGTTCCTTTATTTGCCTTTCTGTGAAGGAGGAATGGCCGTTGCGTGGATTTATAACCAGACTGTTTGGTGATCCGAACCAACGTGAGATCAAGAAACTACAGCCCATAGTGGAAAAAATAAATCGCCTGGATGAACAAACAAAGGCTTTATCAGATGAGGCTTTACGCCAGAAGACCACTGAATTTAAAGAACGTTTCCGGCAGGCGGTGGCGGCAGCGCAGCAAAGAGTTGAGGAGATTAAAGCCCGGCTGCCGGAAAATCCTGACGGCTATGAACGTCGTGAACTGCAGGAAGCCCAGCAGCAGCTATTCCAGGCCGAACAGGCTGCCCTGTGGGAACTGCTGCCGGAAGCATATGCGGTGGTGCGTGAAGCCAGCTGGCGTGTGCTGCGCATGCGTCATTTTGATGTGCAGCTCCTAGGCGGCATTGTTCTGCACCAAGGTCGGATAGCGGAAATGAAAACCGGTGAGGGAAAAACTTTAGTGGCCACTTTGCCGGCTTATCTGAATGCTTTGGCCGGCCATGGTGTGCATATTGTGACTGTGAATGACTATCTGGCGTCACGGGACAGGGAATGGATGGGGCCGCTCTATGAGTTTCTGGGGCTGTCGGTGGGCTTAATTGTTCATGGTTTAACGCCGCAGGAGCGGCGGGCAGCTTATCAGGCCGATATTACTTATGGCACAAATAATGAGTTTGGCTTTGATTATCTGCGGGATAATATGGTGCGCTATCAGGAAGAGTTGGTGCAGCGTCCCTTATCCTATGCCATTATTGATGAGGTTGACAGTATCCTGATTGATGAAGCCAGAACACCCTTGATTATTTCCGGACAAATGAGGGGGGACGAAGAGCAGCATCAGGATTACCTGCGGGTTGATCAGGCCGTACGCCGTTTAAAAGCAGAAAGTCACTTTACGGTTGATGAAAAGGCAAAAACAGTTTTGTTAACCGAGGAAGGAGAATATCAGGTAGAAGCCTTACTTGGTGAAAAGGGGCTTTACGGCCAGGAAGAAATCAGCGATGATGAACTGGCGTCGGCACACCAGGAAGCGGACAGCGGGGAGATAGAGCGTAAAAATGTTTTGCGGAAAAAAGTAGAAAACGCGCTGCGGGCGCATCATCTGATGAAGCGGGACCGGGACTATGTAGTCAAAGACGAGCAGATTATTATTGTCGATGAGTTTACCGGACGTTTAATGTACGGCCGCCGCTACAGTGAAGGTCTGCATCAGGCAATTGAGGCTAAAGAGCAGGTGAAGGTTGCTAAGGAAAGTATGACTCTGGCCTCCATTACTTTCCAGAACTTTTTCCGCATGTATGATAAATTAGCCGGCATGACCGGTACCGCGGCGACAGAGGAAACGGAGTTTCAGAGTATTTACGGGATGGACGTCGTGGTGATTCCTACCAATAAGCCGATGATCCGCCAGGACTTACCCGATGTAATTTACAAAACCGTCAACGGTAAATTCCGTTGGGTGGTGGAGGAAATTGTCAGCAGGCATAAAACCGGTCAGCCGATTCTGGTGGGAACTATTTCTATAGAAACTTCAGAAGCTTTAAGCC
>JAAYKP010000135.1 GCA_012522335.1 Bacillota bacterium | reverse complement strand
GCTATTACACAGAATTTGTTGAGCAAACACCGCCAGACACAGTTATCCTGACTTTAGCCTGCGGCAAGTTCCGCTTCTTTGACAAACAACTTGGCGATATCGGCGGTATCCCACGCCTGTTGGATGTTGGTCAATGTAATGATGCCTATTCTGCTGTGCAAATTGCGCTGGCTTTAGCTGATGCTTTTGACTGTGGCGTTAACGATTTACCGCTTACCCTTGTCCTTTCCTGGTACGAGCAAAAAGCTGTTGCCATCCTGCTCACACTGCTCCATCTGGGCATCAAAAACATTCTCATCGGACCCAGCCTCCCTGCTTTTATTTCACCCAATGTCTTAAATATTCTTGTCGAGCAGTATAATCTGCGCCCCATCTCCACCCCTGAGCAGGACCTGGCCATGATTCTGAACAAGACAAACTAAAAGTTAAGAAAGACCGGAAAGAAAAAACTTTCCGGTCTTATCTTTCTTCAGCCCCTTCTCTCTTGCAGGAAACCGCGCATATCTGCTGCGTATTACTATAAAAGAACCCGGCCTACGGCAGTGGCTGTGATGGTAGCAGAAAGCATGATGCCCGGTGTTTCCTCAGTACCGTTTGTATCCACTGTCACCGTAATGTCCCCGGCAGCGCCGCGCCTTTTTGCTTCTGCAACGGCAGCCAGCCTGGCCTCTTCGCTGGCTATTTTGATGGCCTCAGTCATGGTAGGTGCCAGCCTGTTGCCTGAAGCGCCGAACACTACATAACCGCTGCCGCCACCAACGGCAAATTGAGATCTGATTTCAACTTCTTTAGTTACGGAAATATTGCCGACAATGGCACCCAAGGCATTGGCCACACCGGCATTATCCGGCACAATATATTTCGTACCTAAAGCTTTGGCTACATTGGGTAAAAAGATATGGGTCGGGGCGCCGACACCAACCAGGGTAGCGGGGGTTTTAAAATTAAGCTGTAAAAATTCCTCTTGGCTGCCGCTGCCTGCCTGCCGCCAGCTATCCCAGATCACCTTTTCTAACTCCTCATCCAGGCCATGCTTTTTGTAATAGGGATATCTATCTTCCAACAGCATGCGCACAATATTAAAGTATAATGTTCCCTCCACCCGATCAAAAACTCTCTCCGTTAATTTCTCTACTGTAGTGTCAATGGTGTTGGCTAAATACTCTGCAGCTAAATAGGCAGCTTCAGCGTTAAAGCGGTTAAAGTCACCGCGGATATGCATAAAATCCGTAGGCGTCAAACCGCAGCGCATAATAACCCCTTCTCTTTCCAAACGTTCAGTGTAGGGAGTGAAAGCCCTTTTCCCGATAGCTTTCATCGCCTCATGCAGCATCAGCGGACCGTCTTTCAGGGCTGCGCATAAGGCATGCTCGTCTTGATTAAAACTATCATTGCCGGTAATATCCTTCATCAGAAAAATAAACTCATATGCCGGGTTCACTAATCTGACGCCAGACTTAACTAAACCTTTTAGCTTTTCCAGAATACTGGGCCACTGCTCGGCGGCAATGGCAAAGGGCACTACCCGGGCAGGTCCCAGACTTAAACTGCCGTGCCGATCGACACGAACCGCACTGTCACCACCCAAACCAAAGGTATCAACGTAAACGGCTTTCACAAATGTCTGCCATTTGCCTACATTGACACCATCTTTAGCTTTAACGGGCACTCCGCCTTTGACCAGAGCCATGTCGGTAGTCGTTCCTCCGATATCTACAATCAGGCAGTCCTGTTCTCCCGTTAGTTCTATGCCGCCCATCACACTGGCAGCCGGTCCGCACAGGAGAGTTTCCACCGGACGTACGGTCGTGAATTTCTCGGACATTAAACTGCCATCACTGCGCACAATGACAACGGGAGCAGTAATTTTTCTTTGCTGCAGCGATTTTTTAATGGCCTGAAGAAAATCGGCGATGACGGGAATAAGACGGGCATTTAATAAGGTACTGGCACCTCTTTTTATGTAGTTAAGATCAGAAAAGAGCTCGTAACCGCAGATTACATTTAGTCCAAACTGCTCAGCTATGACTTGCTTAACCTTACGTTCCGTTTCATTATTACGAATACCTAACTGCTGTACCACGGCCACAGCATCCGCATCTTTGATCCAATCCTGACAATCCTGCACAAAGGCCTGCCAATCCGGTTCTTTTACAATCTGCCCCATCAGGTTTACTTCTCCGTCAAGAAAAAAGATTTGCTCTGCCGGCGGCAAACCATAATTCTGCCCGGTGCGCACCACCACATCTTTATCCGCTCCGATGAAAATCAGTTTACCACGGCCACCTTTTCCTTCCACACAAGCATTTGTCGCCAGTGTAGTAGAAAGAGAAACCAGTTCAACTGCTTGTAAGGCGTCTTGCGGCAGCTCGTCCAAAGCATTGCTGATACCTACAGCTAAATCATCTTTAGTTGTCAGTGCTTTGGCAGAAGCCAAAATTGTTTTGGCATCAAAATCATAAATTACAGCATCTGTATAGGTGCCTCCGGTGTCAATTCCTACACCTGTTCTCATATACAAACTCCTCACATTGTTAGATTTGTTTTTTAATTTTTCTCTACTTTCTAAAAATCAGCTATGTTTAAGTTATAATATTTACCATCCTTTTTCAAGTTATTTTTATATTTTATTAACAGGAATTAATGCAGCATAAAGGATTTGTTTAAAAGATAAAGAAAGATATATAATAATGAAAACATAGCGCATTATCACCAGACATGGTACTTTTTAGATTGGAGTGATCTTCGTGAAAAGAATTGCCTTAGTTACTGACAGTACAGCAGACTTAACGCCAGCTTTAATTAAAGACTGGAATGTCCATGTCATTCCTTTAAAAATTAGATTTGCCGGTGAAGAGTTTTACGACGGTGAACTGACTGCAGAAGAATTTTATCAGCGGTTACGGAATGCCAGTGCATTACCCGTATCTTCGCAGCCGGCACCGGAAGACTTCTTACAGCTTTACCGGAATTTACTGCAGAAATATGATGAAGTGATCTCCATTCATTTGTCTGCTAACTTGAGCGGAACGGTTAACGCAGCGTGGGTAGCGGCAAAAAATCTTCCGGGAAAGGTCCATGTCATAGATTCAAAAACCATCAGCTTAGGTATTGCCCTGATGATCAAGGAAGCTGTACACTGCATTCGTAATGGGTTGGATTCCATTCAGATCAAGGAGCGCCTGAACACTGCCCGTAATAATATCGAAACCATGTTCACCCTCAATACCCTTGAATACCTGCAAAAAGGCGGACGCATTGGCAAAGTAACAGGGCTGGTAGGCTCTTTACTCAATATTAAACCCGTGATCCGGGTCAATGAGGAAGGAATCTATGTTCCTGCCGGCAAAACCAGGAGCCAGGATAAAGCATTAGACCAAATAGTGCAAACCTTACAGCAGTTAGCCAACGGCCGTCAGGTAAAAGCCCTGGCCATAGCCCATGGCGCTGCGCTGGAAGCAGCAAACAAACTTAAGGCCGCTTTGGAAAAAACCTTTAATCTGCCTACAGATATTTTCACTCAAGTCAGCACAGTAATAGGTGTGCATACCGGTCCCGGCACAGTAGGCGCTGCTGTTCATTTTGAATAGAAATATTTTTACGCTGAAAGTAACTACTGCCAGGTAGTTACTTTTTTATTGCCATAACCCTCTATTAACAGAGGTGTTACATAATTGCCATGATCATACACTATTGACAATCATTTACGTTTATGTTATCGTTTTAATATGGGTGTCGCGCCTATTGGCGGGCACCCACCTACTTATTTATTAGCCTACCATTAAATGGCTGTCTGGAGGAAGTAATAATGCATACCGTAGTGTCAAAGACCAGTATTGATCATCTCAAAAAACATATAGAGATCATAAAAGACGAAAGGAAGCAAACGCTGGAGCAGTATTTTACAAAATCAATCAGCGAGCGTAATAGTTTTAACGATTTCCTCGATCACTACCTGGAACAAATGGAGGAACTGATTCAATCTGCCAATAATTCTGAAACTATTGAAGTGCCTTTTATTTTTATCGGTTGTGATGTTGAAGTTGAAGATTTGGATACTAAGGAGATTATTAATTACCATTTAACTGATCCTATACAAGAGCGCATCGGAGATAACGATGTCTCATATTTGTCCCCCGTCGGCAGGTCACTACTGCTGAAAAAAACCGGTGATATAATTAAGGTCAAAACACCGGGAGGACTAATTCGTTACCAAATTAGAGCAATTGAGTTTAGGGAATAAATGCGTAAAGAGCCGCTATCAAAAAGATAGCGGCTCTTTGCTTAAGCCCGGTAAGTGCTTTATTTGCGCCAAAAACTTGGGAATAAGAGGGAAATCATTGTATAGAGTTCCAGGCGGCCCAGCAGCATACAAGCAGACAAGAGGCATTTTGCCATCTCAGACACAGGCGCAAAGGTTTTAGTAGGACCAAGCGCATTTAAGCCCGGCCCAATATTACCCAGTGTACAGGCTACCGCCGACACGGCACTGACAATATCCAGGTTTTGTGTTAATAGCAACAATGTTGCTGTAATAAAAACCAGAAGAAATAACAGGGAAAACGACATCACACTGGACAAAACAGACTCCGGGATAATTTCGTCATTAACCTTCACCGCTTTTACCAATCTGGGGTGGATAAGGGTACCGATCTCCCTTTGTATATATTTAAAAATAAGGTAGATACGGATTACCTTCATCCCTCCGGCTGTAGACCCGGCACATGCACCAATAAACATCAATGTTAACAGCAGAGTACGGCTTAAATCCGGCCATAAATCAAAGTCGGTCGTTGCATAGCCCGTGGTAGAAATAATAGAGCCGACCTGGAAAAAGGCATGCCGCAAGCTCTCAGCAAAGGAACTAAAAACTGACCCGTAAAGATTAAAGGTAATTACTAAAATATACACCGCGACTATTCCCAAGTAAACCTGCAGCTCTTTATCCCGCCACAGCTCTGCCAGGCTTCTTTTCTTAAAAGCAAGATAGTAGAGAGAAAAGTTAACACCGGCCAATAACATAAAGACAGTGATGACAATTTCATAATAAACATTATCATAAGCGCCAATACTGGCATTTTTGACGGAGAAACCACCTGTACCTAAAGTGCCAAAGGTATGACACAAAGTGTCAAACAGCGGCATGCCGCCCAGCCATAAAAACAAAATCATCACCACTGTGAACACCAGGTAAGTTATATACAATATTTTCGCCGTGTCGCTCACTTTTGCCGTCAATTTAGAAGAAATGGGACCTGGACTTTCTGCCTTTAAAATTTGAAACGTTCCTAACCCCAGGGCGGGACTTATGGCCAGTGTTAAAACTAAAATCCCCATTCCGCCCAGCCAGTGCGTAAAAGAACGCCAAAAAAGCAGGCATTTAGGTAAGGCTTCTACATTGGAGATCACTGTTGCTCCCGTCGTTGTAAAACCCGATACTGTTTCAAAAAAAGCATCAACGGGAGAAGTAAGGGCACCTGAAAACAAAAAAGGGAGTGCACCAATAAGGGAAGCGGCTATCCAGCCGAAACTAACGATGGCAAAACCTTCTTTGTACCTGATCATCTTATCCTGAGGTTTGATGGAATAAAGCAGAAACCCTAGGAACGCGGCAATCACTATTGTCTTGATAAACGCGTAAACAGCAGCTTCCTGATAAATAACAGCCACGGCCACAGAAGGAAGCAGGGCAGCGGCCTCACAGAGGAGCAGCACCCCCAGAATTTTTAGCACTATTAATAAGTTCACTAACAGGCCCCCTCCCTCCGTTAGCATTAAACAGCTTTTTCACTTGTTCAATCAGGCTTTCTAAAGTAAAAACTATCACCCGATCGGTACTCTTAATCATGGAATTACCATTAGGGATAATAATCTGATCATCCCGGAAAATAGCGCCAATAATTACTCCTTTCGGAATGCCGACATCTTTTAATGGTTTATTTACAATCGGTGTGCCTTCCTGGGGAATGATCTCGACTACTTCGGCACGACCACCGATTAAAAGTGACATGGACAGGATTCTCCCCCCGCGTATTATTCTCAGGATATCCCTGGCTGTAATCAGTTTAGGACTGACAGCACTATCCAAACCAATAGTTTCAACGATAGAAGCATAGTTAGAGCGGCTGACTTTAGCTATCACTTTCTTTGCACCCAACTGCTTGGCTAAGACGGAGACTAATAAATTTTCTTCGTCATAGCCCGTTAAGGCAACAAAAGCATCCATTTCCTCAATATTCTCTGCCTTTAATAAGGCGATATCAGTACCATCACCGTGGAGAATCAGCGTCTCATTTAAACTTTCCGCCAGCTCCCGGCAGCGTTCCAAATTCTCTTCAATAATCTTAACATTAATGTTAAGCTGCTCTAATTTACTTGCTAAATAAAAAGCTGTCTTGCCGCCGCCTATAATCAGTACATTACGTACTTTGTTATTGTCAACAAGTACTCCCATGCCCCTGGCAAAGTTATCCACCGCCGTTCTTTCTCCCATCACATAAAGTATGTCTTTAGGATAAATATAATCGAAGCCATTAGGAATAATGACGCTGCCGTTGCGGGCAATTGCCGCAATGATAACAGCATCCGGGAGGTCCAGATCTTTAATCTGCTTATTAGTGATCTCATTGTTTACATCAAGCGGCACCTCAGAAATTCTTACCCTGCCATTTGCCAGGTCTACGGCGTAGGAGGTATGGGTATTAAGCAGCAACCGTACAATCTCCCGGGCAGCAGCAAGTTCAGGATTAATAATATATGCTATATCCAGGTTTTTCTGCATAAATTCTAATTCGGCAACATATTCCGGATTCCTGACACGAGCAATCACGCTGTTGGTACCCAACCTTTTCGCCGTAATGCAGGAGACAATGTTAGCTTCATCGCTATCGGTTACGGCAATCAACAAATCAGCACTGGCGCAATCCAGTTTTTCCAGCAAACGACTGGAGACTCCGTTTCCTTTCAGCGCCAGCACATCAAAATTATCGTTCAGTTTATCAATAACACTCTGGTTGCTGTCAATCACAATAACATCATGGTTTTCATTAACCAGGCTTTCAACTAATTGATAACCTACTTTTCCTGCACCAACAATGATAACCTTCACAGCAAGACCCCCACCTCGATTATTTGCCCTGCATTAAGCATAGTTTACCCCTGTTAATAAAGAAAAGCAAGACCTTCTTCGCCACACTCTTAAAGTCAGCTCTCACTAGAAAAAAATGGTTTCACTGTGTTCGGCCGCTCCCGCTAAGATTGACCGAGCAGGTAAATTATACTTGCAAATATTTCTCATCTACAGTATTATAATTAGAATAATCATGTGATAAAAATCACATGTCTTAAGAGGTGAATCCACACATTAAGCTTGTAACTGGAAGGCGCCTTTG
>JAAYKP010000134.1 GCA_012522335.1 Bacillota bacterium | reverse complement strand
ATGGCGGAGAGAGAGGGATTCGAACCCTCGAGACGAGGTTTTGCCCCGTCTACTCGCTTTCCAGGCGAGCGCCTTCGTCCAACTCAGCCATCTCTCCGGACTACAATTATCAGCTATTATCTTTTACGCCAAGGACAACTAGCCCCGGCAATATCTTATTTTACTACTCTTTAGGCCTGATTGCAAGTGTTTATTGTTACCATATTCTATTAGGTCTCCCCTGCCGCCCTGATTAGTGGTATAATTTTAACAGATAGGAGAGGAGTAGTAAAGATGGCACTGCAAAATCAGGAGTTCTTAGAGCTAACGATCCCCCTGGATAAGCTGTCAGCAGAGGATAAAGAAACCGTAACAGCCTTTAACCGCAGATTCCCGCCCCATGATGCCTACCTGGAAACTTCCGGGCATCTGGTAGTGTTAAAACTAAAGCAGCTTGACTTTGGCCGTTTGGAGGAATTTTTCCATATACAACCGACAAGATTAAGTAAAGCTGTTTTTGAAGCCGTTGCCCAGATCAAAAGCTACAATATCAGGGGCAGCAAACGCATCTACGCCAACTACGGGGCAGAACGCAAAGTTAAAGACCGCAAACAAAAGGAGCAGAAACGTGATAAGATCTACTATGCAAAAGATCACTCCTTTTCTCCAGCCAACGTCGCTCCCCCACCGGAATTTGAAAATAAAATTCTCTGCGGCGACAGCCTGGAACTGCTCAAAGAGCTGCCAGATAATTGTGTTGATTTAATTTTTACTTCACCACCCTATAATTTTGGCCTTGACTATCAGGAACAGGACGATGATCATTACTGGCAGGATTATTTTGCTCAATTATTTTCGATTTTTGCTGAATGTATTCGTGTATTAAAATTTGGCGGCAGAATTGCCGTCAATGTCCAGCCGCTTTTTTCTGATTATATCCCCACTCACCACATTATCAGCAATTATTTTTTAAGTCAGAAAATGCTGTGGAAGGGTGAAATTCTGTGGGAGAAAAACAACTATAACTGTAAATATACAGCCTGGGGTTCCTGGAAAAGCCCTTCCAGCCCCTATTTAAAATATACCTGGGAATTCATCGAAGTCTTTTGTAAGGGAAGCCTGAAAAAGGAAGGCAGTCAGAAAAATGCTGACATCACGGCTGCTGAATTTAAAGACTGGGTTACGGCCAAATGGTCCATTGCCCCCGAGCGTAAAATGAAAGAGTTTGGGCATCCGGCAATGTTTCCGGAGGAATTAGCCAAAAGAGTGATAAAACTGTTTAGTTTCCGGGGAGATTTTGTTTTGGATCCCTTTAACGGTGTTGGTACCACTACTTTTGTGGCCCAGCAGCTGGGCAGAAGATATTTAGGTATCGATATTGCAGAACAATACTGCACAGCAGCAAGAAAAAGATTGCAAAAAGAGGACTAAACCAGCAGCAATGCGCTGCTGTTTTAACTGCTGCAGACTTTTAGAAACATTGGCAAAAGCTCCAAAGATACTGTGTTTTATGGGGGTGGCATGCTTGACGGGAAAGATTTTTAAATCGGCTTGTCCTTATAACTGTTTTGACTGCTGCAGCTTTAACGTTCATGTGAGCAGCAATCGCGTAGTAAAGATTACTGCCAATCAGGAAGCAGATTTTACCGGCGGCTTTATCTGCTCCAAAGGCCGGGCTCATGCCAGCCGCATGTACAGCCCCCAGCGTCTGCGCTATCCCCAACTAAAAACGACCCAGGGTTGGCAGAGAATTACCTGGTCTGAAGCTTATACACTGATGGCGGACAAAATAAAGACTGCACAGAGGCAATTTGGGCCTACCGCAGTAGGCGGTTATTTAGGTGACGGCGGCGCCGGTCTCTTAAAAAACACCATTAAAATTTTTTTAGCCCACCTGGGCGGCTATACTGATTTTGTGGGTAGTATTTGCTGGGGAGCAGGTATTGAGGCTACAAAAAGAGATTTTGGCGCCGTTTTAGGACATCACCCTGATGACGTTAAAAACGCCAAAACAATTGTCCTGTGGGGTAGAAACCCACTGGAAAATAACTTACACCTGGTACCTTATTTACAAAAGGCCCGGCAGGCCGGCAGTAAAATTTATCTTATCGATCCCCGCAGCTCGGCCAGTGCCAAACTTGCTGATGTGCACCTAAAAATCAGGCCTGCCGCAGACTGGGCACTGGCAGCCGCCTGCATCCATTACTGCCTGCAGCAGGGAAAGTTTAAGCAGGACTTTATCAGACAGCATCTGACAGACCAATCCGGAGTGCTTCCCTATCTGCAGGCACTCCCGGCAGCAGACTACCATAATTTACTGGCAGCAGCCGGGATTGACGAAAAAGCTGTGGCTGAGCTGGTGGACGATCTTTACGAAGCAGGCCCTGCGACCTGCTACCTTGGTTACGGACCGCAGCGTTATCAGAACGGTGGTTTGAATATCCGGGCAGTAAATCTCCTCTGGGCTGTTACAGGCAACATAGGTATTCAGGGCGGCGGCATTAACTACGCCAACCAAGTCAATCAAGAGCTTTTTGATTTTTCCTTTGCTCAACCTCAGACAGCACCGCTGGTGAGAGAAATGCAGCTGGGCTATTTTGCCGAAGAAGTCCTGACGGCCAAGCCACCACTGCAGGTTTTATTTATCTGCGGCGCCAATCCGGCCGCGCAGCTGCCCGACAGTGCAAATGTCCATAAAGCTTTAGCGCATATTCCCTTCAAGATTTCTCTGGATCATTTTCTGACTGATACGGCCGCCCAATGCGAACTGGTACTGCCGGTAACTTATTTTACCGAAGCAGAAGATCTGATTACATCCGGCATGTGGAATTCCAGTCTGAAATACGTCAGTAAATGTGTCGAGCCATTGGCGGAATGCAAGTCGGAATTTACTATTTTTCAAGAGTTGGCTAAATTGATGGGGCTCAACGGATATCCGGATCTTACTACCACTGCCTGGTTAACACGTGCTGCAGCTAAACTGGCAGTATACAATTTAAGTTTTACAGCACTGCAAAAAAGGGGATATCTGGACAGCCCGCTGCAAAAACAAGTGCCTTGGGCTGATTACCAATTTCGGACCCCTGACGGCAAGTTTCAGTGCCTGGACAAAGAACAGCTGCAGCAAAAAATCAATAGCCTTAAGAAAAATAGGATTACAGCACAAAATGAAGTGCAGCTGTTAACGGTGCACTGGCGAGATCAGATTAACTCACAATGCGTACTGCCTCAACCACAGCAGCTGCCGCTGTTATATCTTCATCCTACCACAGCCCGCCGCTTTGGGGTTACCGATGGCCAGCAGGCTTTAGCAGTGGCAAACAACAACAGCTTAAAGGTTATGATTGCTGTCACGGAAAAGGCCTCCCCCTTTGCAGCCTACATGAGGCAGGGGGTCAGCAAGCATGCAGGAGGGCCCGTAAACTCTTTAACTCCCGCCGGCGTTACTGATATCGGCAACCAAGCTTTATTAAATGAAGTCAGTATCACACTGCGGCCCCTTACTGAGGCAGACACAGATAATTAAATAAACAAGCAAAAAGTCTAGGGATGCACCCAAGTGTCCCTAGACTTTTCTTTACACCGAAAGTAATCATGGTCGTTGCAGAGCAAAAAATTAAACGAAATGTCTCATCCGGTACCATTACCAAAATTGCGATCCTTAATCTGCCGCGGATACCTCTTGCCTGCCTTCTTTTAATAAGTCCCTGATTTCAGCAAGCAGCTTTTCCTCATTAGAAGGTGCCGGTGGCGCTGTCTCCACAGGTTCTTCATCTTTCTTCCTGAATTTATTAATAAGGCGGACAAAAAGAAAAATCGACATGCTGATAATAAAGAAATCAACAATACTCTGCAAGAAATTCCCATAGTTAATAGTAGCTTCGCCAACCTGATATGCCAACGTCGAAATCTTTAAACCACCCAGCACAATACCAAAGGTAGGCATCAGCAGATCATTGACTAATGAAGTAACAATTTTATTAAAGGCACCGCCAATAATTACTGCCACCGCCAAATCCAGGACATTACCTTTGATGGCAAACTTCTTAAATTCTTCCCACATATAAATCATCTCCTCATCTCTTGACTATGCTGATAGTAAAAAATGGCTAACTGCGTTCTGTCCCGCAGCTGTAATTTTTCCAGAATTACACTGATGTAATTACGTACAGTTCCTTCGCTTAAAAATAATCTCCCGGCAATTTCTTTATTGGATAAACCGTTAGCTACCAAGGTGATTATCTGCACTTCTTTTTCGTTTAAGTTATAGTCTGCCAGTCCCGGCTGCTCATTAAACTTGTTTAAAGAGAGGGGAATTTTGCTCATGATGGCTTCACCAAAAACACGCTGCCCCATATAAACTGCCTTCAGAGAAGGAACGATGCTTTCATAATCTTGTTTTAAAATGTACCCTTTGGCACCTATTTGCAGTGCCTTTACAATATACTCGTTGTCAGAAAAGGTAGTTAAAAAAAGTATTCTTGCCTCTTGATCGCCGGCCAAAATTATTTCTGCCGCCTCAATGCCCGTCATGCCGTCCATTCTGATATCCAACAGCAGTACATCAGGGTTAACAGTACGATAGAGCTCAACTGCTTCCTGACCGCTGTTGCCTGTCCCCGCAACTTCGATCTCGCCGTCAGCAGCTAAGATTGTGGCCAGTGATGCCACCACCAGGCTGTCATCATCAACAATAACCACTCTCAAGCCTTAAGTCCCCCCTTCGGTATGGAGATAAAAACCTCAAAACCGGATTCCGTGATGATATTAATATTACCGTTAAACGCATGCACACGATCCACCATATTCTTGAGACCAATCCCTTTATCGGGATCGTAGTTTTTCACGCCGCCGTTATCCCTGATTATTAACTGGTAAAGCGCAGGATGTTCCCGGAAGATAATCTCAGCACGAGTCGCATTGGAGTGTTTAATTATGTTGGACAAAGCTTCTTTGACGATGGCTACAAAGGCATACTTAAGCTTTGTCCCGGGATCGCTGACAAAACAATATTCATAGCTTAATTCACAGAAGGTAAACTGCTGCAGCAGCGACTCTACCTGTGCCCGGAGGTCAATAGCTTCCTCATATAAGCTATGTACACTGTCCCGGGTGCTGTCCATGGCCTGTGCCAATGTAGCCTGCAGCAGTTCTAAATGCTGTTTAGCTTTAGCATCACTAATTATCGTGCGCAGTGCTCCGGCCTGCAGGATAGCGCTGGACAGTAAGTGACCTACATTATCGTGAATATCACGGGCAATACGATTTCTCTCATTTAAGGTGGCCATAGTTAACTCATTATCCTGCTTCTCGATTAATTCCTTATTTTGCTTCTGCAGCTGCAGAGCCATTTCTCTTGCCCCATCACTAACATGACGGTATTTTACCTGCAGACCGGCCGCCAGTTCCATCCGCAGTCTAATTAACACCGCCAGCAGCAGCAGCACCATAGTTATGACAACAACCTGCAGCGAAGCGGACTGCAGGAAATTGATCGCGGGGATTACTGCCGGCAGGTTAAAATACCGGTACTGCTGGTAAAGCAGATCATAAGCAATTAAAGGCAAAAAAAGGAGCAGTGCCGGATAAAACCAAGCAAACACGGCAAAAGCCAGCGTTAAACCGGTTTTTATGCCTTCATTGTCAAAATAACTTAAGAAACTGCTGATAATCAGCACAATCAGCACCAAAGCCACATTTATTACGAAACTCTGCTGTGTAACATAAATTGCCAAACAGCTCACAAACAAGACAGCCTTATCTGTTAAAACAGCAACTTTTTGCATCATAACTTCCCTTAATAACTTTACTCAGTCAGAGCATAACATTATCCCGGCATTAACGCAATTACAATTCTCACAACAGGCTAAATTAACATGACATTTGTCACCTGCAGGAAATGAGGTCTAACACTGTCATTAGCCTGCGCTTCCGGATATGATTGAGGTGACAGCAAAGGAGGTAATGAAAATGATTGTCAGTGTGAAAAATTTAGTGAAACGTTATGATGACCTCTTGGCCATAGACCACCTTAACTTAACCGTACATGACGGTGAAGTCTTTGGCTTGTTAGGTCCGAACGGTTCCGGCAAAACGACAGCTATTAACTGCATACTTGCTTTACTGGAATATGACAAAGGTGAAATAGAAATTTTCGGCCGGCCCATGAAGCCGGAAGCCTACGACATTAAGCGCCATATCGGCGTTGTCATGCAGAACGTTGCTGTATATAACGAATTAACGGTAGAAGAAAATATTAATTACTTCTGCGGTCTCTATGTAGCAGATAAAAAATTACGGCAGGAACTGGTCCGGGAAGCCATTGAGTTTGTCGGCCTGCAGGAGTTTACCAAGTACTATCCTAAAAAGCTTAGTGGTGGACTTTTGAGAAGACTGAATATAGCCTGCGGTATTGCCCACAAACCTAAACTAATTATTCTCGATGAACCTACTGTTGCCGTTGACCCGCAAAGCCGCAACAAAATACTGGAAGGCATTTTAGAGCTTAATCAACAAGGTGCCACCATTATCTACACTACCCATTATATGGAGGAAGTCGAGCAAATCTGCAGCCGCATTATGATTATCGACAAAGGCAGAAGTATTGCCGTCGGCACCAAAGATGAGCTGAAAGCCATGATTACCCTGGGCGAAAAAATCACTGTCGAATCCCAGCGCATCACTGCCGCACAGCTGAGCGCACTGCGCCGGCTGCCCAATATTGTTTCGGCAGAATATAAAAATAGGCTGCTGGTTATCAAGTCCAGTAAAGGCAGCAACAATCTGGAAACAGTACTTGAATTTATTAAGCAAGAAAAGATACAGTTTGGCAAAATTTATTCCGAACTGCCCACACTTAATGATGTCTTTTTAGAAATTACCGGCAAACAATTAAGAGATTAAAAGGAGAATGATTATGTCCCTCCATATTTTTGGCAATCGTTTAAAGTGCCTGCTGCGTGATAAAGAAAATGTGTTTTGGACGATGCTTTTCCCCATTCTCTTGGCTGTTTTTTTCAATCTCGCCCTCTCCAACGTTAATGCCGGGGAAAGCTTTCAAGCTATTAAGCTTGCCGTTGTCAACAACAGCAGTTTCCACAACGACCAGGCGCTGCAGACAGCATTAGACGCGGCAGCAGCGGGAGAGCAAAAACTGTTTGAGCTCACCCTGACGTCACAGGAGCAGGCCGAGCAGCTGTTGACAGAGCAAAAAGTCTCTGCTTACCTGTTGGTTGACGAAGAGCCTGTCCTGGTGGTCAGTAAGACGGGAATCAGGGAAAGTATAATCAAAAGTTTTCTCGATAGTTATCTGCAAACAACGGCTGCGGTTAATACCATTCTACAAAACAACCCTAACAATCCTGCCCTGCTGTTCCAAAGTGCGGGTGAGCGGCAAAACTACCTTGCCGAAGTTACCGGTTCAGCCGCAGATCCAAACAATATTTTGATTTTCTTTTACTCACTAATTGCCATGTCCTGCTTTTACGGTGGTTTCTGGGGCATGCGCGAGGTTACAGATATTCAGGCCGATATTTCAGCGCTGGCAGCCAGAATCAATATCTCTCCCCAGCATAAACTAAAAGCTTTTCTCTCCAGTCTCACTGCCTCGTATTTGATCCATTTCAGTGAATTAATACTGCTGCTGCTCTTCTTGCGCTATGTGCTGCAGATTGATTTCGGCGCTAAAAGCGGCTACGTAGTTTTAACTACAGCACTGGGCTCTCTGGCCGGCATTGCCTATGGCGCCTTCATCAGTGCTTTAGTGAAAAAATCAGAAAACATGAAAGTAGCGATCCTCATTGGCACCACCATGTTCGGTTCGTTTTTAGCCGGCATGATGATTCAGGATATCAAATATCTGGTGTCGCAAAAATTCCCGCTGCTGGCTTATGTAAACCCGATAAACTTGCTGACTGACGCTTTCTACAGCCTGTATTATTACGATACTTTTTCCCGCTATTTCTTAAATATCACCATCCTCGGCGGCATGACCATTGCCTTTTGCCTGGGCACATATGTGATCGTTAGGAGGCGTAAATATGCAAGTCTTTAAGCTCTGTTTAAAGATTCTCAAAAAAAATATTCGTTCCCTGCTTATTTATATCGTGCTTTTTTTAGGAATCTCAACCATCATGGCGTCCTCCGCCAGCACTGAGCAGAACACCGATTTTAGCTTTACAAAAAGCAAAGCCCGTCTTGCCATAATCAGTGAAGAAAGTACGCCGCTCACAGCCGGGCTCCAGCAGGAACTGGCAAAAATCGCTCACCTTGTGGCACTACCCGATGAAATTGAAGCCCTCCAGGATGCTCTTTATTTCCGCACAGTTTCTTATATCCTGCGTATTCCCAAAGGTTTCAGCGAAAAAATAATGCGCGGTCAACCTGTCAAACTGCACAAAACGGTTATTCCAAATTCATACAGCAATGCCTACCTGGACTTGAGTATAGATCAATATTTAAACAGTGCCAGACTTTATGTGGAACAAATTGAAGATCTTTCCCAGGAAGAGCTGGTACAGTTTCTGCAAAAAGATTTAGCCGTAGAAACAGCCGTGGAAATTAAAACAAATGACAGGCAGGCAGCTAAGCAAACCTACAGCCAATATTTTTTCAATTACCTCTCCTATTCCCTGTTATCTATTCTCATTTTAGGTTTAAGTGCTTTATTACTGGTCTTTAACAACCAAGACCTGCAAAAACGTAATGCCTGCGCACCGCTCAGCACAGCTAATGTTAACCGCCAGTTTGTGTTAGCGGTCCTCGTCTTTACCGTCTTAACCTGGTTAGTCATGGCACTCCTTTGCCTCGTTTTTGCCCTTAAAGATGGTTTCACTGTCAACATCCTCTACTTGCTGCTCAATTCATTCATCTTTGCCCTTTGCGCAGCCAGTATTAGCTATCTCATCGGCACTTTAGTGAAAAGCCCCAATGCTATTCCGGCTATCAGCAATGTAGTGACTTTAGGTTTGAGTTTTATTAGTGGTGTCTTCGTACCTATGGAGCTGCTGGGAAAACAAGTCTTAAAATTCGCCAGCTTTACACCAACCTATTGGTATGTTACCGCCAATAACCGGCTCGCCTCCTTAACAAAGTTTAACTATACCAACCTGCAGCCTGTCTTTACCAGTATGCTTATACAGCTTGGCTTCGCCCTGGCTTTCTTTGCCGTCGCCTTGGTGCTCGGTAAAAACCGCCGCTTGCAATAACATCTAAGCGGCAACGACACCATAAAAGGTTTAAGGGCTGCTGCAATTACGAACTGTGCAGTTCGTTTTGCAGCAGCCCCATTTGTTCATTTAGCCATGACTGCAGCGGGCATAAACTTAACTATTCACGTCTTAGCCGACTGCGTCATACAGCAGGCAGTTGGACTTACTTATAAAAGCTGCGGCCAATTTCTTCAACAGCTCTGGTCAGGACTTCGTTTTTGCGCTTAACCTCCGGATCATCTATTGCGCCCAGGAAGCCGCCGGCAAAAACATAACCGCCTCCGGGTGCCAAACGATCCATGGCATGTTTAACGGAATCATAGATTTGCTGATCCGTTACCTCAGGCGAAGCTAACACTCCTACAGGATCCCAGCCACCGGCCAGAACAAGTTTATTCCCATATTTCTGCTTGATTCCATCCAGATCATTAATGGTCTGCGCGGGATCCCACACAGAGACACCGATAGCTAACCAATCATCAATAAAGCATTCTGAGCGGCCGCAATTGTGCATACCGATGATAATGCCGGCTTCTCGAGCAATACTGGCTTGCCGATCATAGAAGGGAACCAGCATTCTGCGATACATCTCGGGTGAAATAAACGGGTTCAGCCAGGCAGCCGTGTCATCAGCTATAGAGAATACATCAGGTTCGTAATAGTGCATAATGTTTTCTGCTACGGTGCAGTAAAAATCACATAAATAATCAAACAGCGCCATCACTTCTTCAGGCTCCTCATGCATGGCACAAAGACCTTCGGTAAAACCCATGAAAGCCATCAAATGCTGAAAGTAGCCGAAATGCAGGGCAAAGGTTACCGCTGTCTGGGTGCGATCAATCTGCAGGGACTCCAGATGCTTTTTCGCCATCGCCTCCCAGTCAATATTGGAAATATCGGGTGCCTGGATCACATCACGCCATTTTTTAATGTCCTTGAGGATAAACTCGCCAGGTTTGGGCAGCATCCCGCCGGCGGCTTCTTTGGTCCCCACATACTCCACACCCCAAATGTCTTTACCCCCGCCTGTCATGCGGTACTCACTCAGAAAGGGGGGTTCCACCATTTGGTTAGGTACCGGTTTTTTCTCTCCCGGAAGAGCCCCGTAGGTAAAACGCGGTACCCATTCCGGTATTTCCCCTCGCAGCGTCATCAGGAAATTTTCTTTTTCTGTAGTCATTTCTTTTCATCACTCCTTCTCTTTTATTCTTATTAACAGTTATGCATGCCACACAACCACTAGCTCAATATTGAAACTTTTTTATTTATTCTGTCTATTTGACAGAAACGCACGGGCAGTTTTCCCTACACAGGAACTGTACCTGCTGTTAACCAAACTTGTAACCGGTTCTATGTACAATGTTCCAGTTTAATTTTATAACAGTTAACAACATTTGTAAATTGCGTCTCTGTTATTGCTGCATCTTTTACAGTCAGACTGCATGTAAAAACAGTGCAAGCAGGATTTCTCACTTGCACTGTTTACTGACCACGCGAAACTTTTCCCGAAGCCGCACCAGGTCATGCTCTAAATATCATCTTTTACGACGCAGTTTAAAAAACTGCTGCATCAGCTCACGCGCTTCATCTTCTAGCACACCGGCTGATACTTCCAGACGGTGATTGAGACGCTCATCTGTCGTAATGCTATATAAGGAATGAACTGCACCTGCCTTGCTGTCACGGGCACCATAAACAACGCGGGTCACCCTGGCCTGTATCAAGGCCCCTGCACACATAGGACAGGGCTCTATGGTAACATAAAGCGTCGTTTCCGGCAGGCGCCAGCCGCCTAAAACTTTGCCTGCTTCGCGCAGCACCAGAATCTCTGCATGCGCTGTCGGGTCATGCAGCTCTTCACGCCGATTGTGATTGCGGGCGATAATCTGACCGTTTTGCACAATCACTGCACCTATAGGAATTTCACCTTTGGTAAAAGCTTTTTTAGCCTCAAGCAGGGCTTCCCACATATAGTTATGATCATTCACATTCTACACACCTTTAGGCTAAAATATGCTTACTGCCTCTATTGTAACACAAGCCCGTTAGGGTTAAAAAGCTGCCCATGAAAAATAAAAAGGGCTTAACTGTTTAAGCCCTTTCAGCTCATAACTGGCGGAGAGGGTGGGATTCGAACCCACGTGCGCTTGCGCGCAAACTGATTTCGAGTCAGCCCCGTTATGACCACTTCGATACCTCTCCGCATTTATTTAACCGCCAGACGCGGAAAAACAACATACTTCAGATGTTATAAATGCCAATGCGTTGGCATTGGCATTTTAGTCCT
>JAAYKP010000133.1 GCA_012522335.1 Bacillota bacterium | reverse complement strand
CGGCAGCCAGTACAGGAACAAGTGGATGAATCGTGCCTGCGCTAAAATGGGCATTCGGCTGCTGTTTGCCAAGCCCTATTCGCCAGAATCTACGGGGAAAGTTGAAGCATTTAACCGTACAGTAAAAGCATTTTTGGATGAGGCTGCTCTAGAAAACCCGCAAACATTAGAGCAGTTTAACAAGCTGTTCTGGGTCTGGCTAGAGGAGTGTTACCAGACAAAGCCTCACCTTGGTCTAAAGAACAAAACCAGTCCAGAGATCGCCTACCGTAGTGACACGCAGGCTTTAAAGTTCCTTGAGCCTGAAGTCATTGCCAATTCCTTTCTTCATTGCGAGGAGCGTAAGGTCGATAAATCTGGCTGCATAAGTTTTCAAGGGGATAAGTACGAAGTTGGTCTTTCTTTTATTGGCTGCAAGGTAGATGTAATTTACGATCCTGCGGATACTGACCAGCTAACTATTGAATACGAGGGATATCCTCCCTGGACAGCGAAGCGTTTAGTCATTGGTGAGAGATCCGGTCCCCGCCCCCAGCTGCCTCCACATCTACAACCCCAACCTGCTGAATCATCAAGGCTTCTGGCAGCAGCACAAAAACAAAACAAACTACGTAAAGCAGTACAGATTCCTGCCGTATCGTACCGTAGGGTAAAAAAGGACGGTGAGAATCTTGTTTGAAGAATTTTACGGATTCTCTAAAACACCGTTTTCCAGATCTATTCCCACCGATGAGCTCTACCCTGCCTTTATGATGGAAGAAATTTTAGGTCGACTAGAGCATGCGGCAAAAAGACAGCTGTTTGCCGTTGTAACTGGTGATAGCGGTACAGGTAAAACAACCACTATCCGCCGTCTGAAGGATAACCTAGACACATCAACATACATGGTCATGTATTTGGCTGACTCTAAATTAACACCACGGCATTTTTACAAAGGCCTGCTGGAACAGCTTGGGTGTGAATCAAAGTTCTATCGTGGGGACGCCAAACGCCAGCTGCACCGCGAAATTGAACTCATGCGCGGTATTCATCACATGCTACCTGTGGTTATTGTTGATGAAGCTCACTTACTAGATAAAGAGATGCTGGAAGAAGTTAGATTTTTACTAAACTTTAAGATGGATGCAGAAAGCCCCATGGCCCTGATTCTTGTTGGACAAAGTGAGCTTTGGGATAAGCTCCAGTTGCAGACATACGCTGCAATCAAGCAAAGAATCGACCTGCAGTGTAAGCTGCCGCATTACGACCGTGCTCAGGTTGGTGATTACATAACACGTCATCTTGAGTATGCGGGCACTACCCAGAACATCTTCTCTGATGCCGCTATTGATGAAATCTATCGTTTTTCCAGCGGCACCGCCAGGCTCATAAACAAAGTGTGCACACACTGTCTTTTGTATGGTTCACAAAACAAAAGAAAAATTATTGATGATCATATGGTGAAGGTGGTTATTGAGGGAGAATTGCTTTAATTCTTCCTCAATACAAACATAGAAAGCATTTTTAGCACTGCTTATTATGTTTCTCGTCACCTAAACTAGCAACTTAAGGACATTTAACAGCGTCTAGTTTTGGGCATTTTGTTTTAGTAATAACAATAATTATGACAAAAAACGTTGTGATAACAAATTAATCTCTTTGCCTAAGACCTCATACTCTTCAATTTTCTTTTGACAGAGAATTAGCTGTCGGTTCATAACAGCATAGTCAACCTCAAATGCGCTGGGCGGCGTCAAAAAGATGATATCACCAACCTCTATATAACTAGGATCGGTAATATGGGGATTTAAGTTTGTTAAATCAGACAGTGTCATATTATGCTTTCTGGCAATCCGATACAAATTATCGCCTGGTTGAACAATATACATTTTGGCCGGCACCTCTGACGCCTCCTTTTTCTTTAAACCATAAAGCTCAACAAGTCCCTCTACCGTTGCCGCAGTTAATTCCTGTATAAAAGAAGCTTTTTTTAGCAGCTGTGCATCATTATAGTTGGTGATAAAACCATTCTCTATTAAAATTGAGGCCATTTTTGTTTCACGCAGTTCTGCAAAATTAGAGCGTTTTTTCCCCCGGTCGCGACTGCCATGCTTTACCCAAACTGCTGCCTGTTTTGGATGCAGTATATTCTGCACCCGTATACTTTCAGCATCCGGGCTAGTATAGATGTGGCTGTCGTACCCGTAGGCACTACTGTCATTAAAGCCGTTAATATGAGATGAATAATATAAATTTGCTCCCCAGTTATTAGCTTCTCTGATGCTGTCAGCCAGTTCTACAGTTACATCGGTCGTCCTGGCCAGTTTTAGCTCAACATCATAATGTGATAGTTGTTCCGCCAGTGCCAGGACGTGACGTAAGGTTTCCTGCTTTTCGATGAGGCCATTACCTGCAGTACCTACATAGCGACCGCCATGGCCGGCACGCAAGTACAGCTTAACCATCAGCCTCAACCTCCGCCCCATTTTGCGAGCAAAAATTCTCAACACTATATTCTTTTATCACTGCATGCCTGTTTCTTTTATCACACTCTTCGCAGATTCTCATAATCACCTATCCTCACTAAAATCTATTAACTTTAACATATCTTATGCAGAAACGTGTATGTTTTGTGTCCGGATTAATACTGGAGGAAAGATGACAGCAAAAAAAATAAAAGACCACTCGCTCTGAGTGG
Organism: Bacillota bacterium; assembly: GCA_012522335.1. Lineage (GTDB taxonomy): Bacteria > Bacillota > Dethiobacteria > Dethiobacterales > Dethiobacteraceae > UBA9865. The sequence continues at coordinate 11,705 of JAAYKP010000133.1, read as the reverse complement.
TCGCATGTTAATTATTTTAAAAATCCCTGTAAAATTGTCTCCTCTGCTTCTTTTTCCGTTAACCCCAAAGTCATTAATTTCATCAATTGTTCTGAAGCAATCTTGCCAATGGCGGCTTCATGAACCAGCTCGGCATCAGAGTGAAAAGCAGCAATTTCGGGGATAGCAGAAACCTGAGCATTTTGCATAATGATAGAATCACACTGAATATGACCGCGACATTTAGCATAACCCCGCAGGTTTAAATGAAATATTTGCTTAGAATTATCTTGAGCGACAGAACGAGAAATAATTTGCGCTGTGGCATCTTCCCCCACCAGTTCAACTGTAATGTTAGATTCCGCCCGTTGATCCAGATTAGTAAGCAGTCTTTCCGTGACAATTAACCGGGCATTCTTATGCAAACGCACTTCCGTATCACGGACAGTTTGATCAACACCCCTGATCTGAACCATCTCCAGCTCCACAGTGGCCCCCTCTTCAACTTCAATCACAGTTTTCGGGTTGAGCACACGGGCGCCGCTGCCATCACCCTCGCCATAATGCTTTTCCACATATTTCATTTTGGCGTTTTTACGGACGAAAAACTCATGCACACCATCATGCTGAGCTTTACTGCTGCCGGTATTATGAATGCCGCAGCCTGCCACCACCAATACATCTGCCTCAGCACCAATTTCAAAAGTATTGTAAACCAAATCAGATATGCTATCTGACAGAATAACCGGAATATGCACACTTTCGCCCTTGGTGCCGGGCTTAACTATGACATCGATCCCAGGCTTATCTATCTTGGTCACAATATCTATATTGGCCGTTGTCTGACGGCTGAGACCTTGTCCATTTTTACGGATATTATAAGCACCCTGCGGTATCGTATGCAGATCAGCAACTTCCTGCAGTAATCTTTTATCAATTGCACTCAGCATTGGCCATCTCTCCTTTGATGCAATCGTCACGGCAGCGGCAGTTCAGGTCAATTCTCTCAATCTCGGAAAGGAATTCTTCCGCCGTAGTAAGCTCGCTAATTTGTCCATCGCTGACAACAATAACTTGATCTGCCAGCCGCAGAATACGTTCCTGGTGTGAAATGATTACCAGGGTAGTATCATGTTTTTCGTGCACCCGCTCAAAAGTCTCTGTTAATTTTTGAAAACTCCACAGGTCAATTCCTGCTTCCGGTTCATCAAACACTGCAACTTTTAAATTTCTGGCCAACAAGCTGGCTATTTCTATACGTTTTAATTCTCCGCCGGAGAAACTGGCATTAATTTCCCGCTCCAGATAATCTTGTGCACAAAGTCCTACATCAAAGAGGATATCACACTGCTGTTTCAGATCATTTGCCCCGGCTGCTATACTTAACAGTTCAGTAACTGTCAACCCCTTATAACGGGGCGGCTGCTGAAAGGCATAACCGATACCTAAACGGGCACGCTCGGATATACTTTTACTGGTAATATCCTCACCGTTAAGCAGGATCTGTCCTGCTGTCGGCTGATAAATTCCCATAATTGTTTTGGCGATAGAAGATTTTCCGCCACCGTTAGGTCCGGTCATAACATATGTTTTCTTCGCTTCCAGTTTTAAATCAATGTCCTTTAAAATTTGTACTTCATTCTTTTCATCTGCCAGTGTAAGACTAATACTCTTTAGTTCTAACAACTCCTCCACCTCCCAAAGGTTGCTCCTCCTATATTATAAAGCATGGACAACAATTTCTACATATTTTTTCTGAGAAAGTTGATTGTCTTTGTAGGATTTCACCGATCCGGACAAATATCCTGCTGGTTTAGAAGCTTTAATTATTTCGTAATATCCTCTACCCAGGCAGTATAATTACCATACTATTAAAACCCTACCGACATTTAACTGCCGGCAGGGCCCTTGCTTTGTCAGCCTTCAATGGAACGCAGCGAAAAATTATCTAAAAAGATCAGTTAAGCCTGAGAACACTCCCCACATGCCGAGCAGGCACTCTGATCGTCATTCTCTCCCAGTATCTTCTTCTTTAATTTAATACCAGTAGGCGTGATGGCCAGGCCGCCCTCTGCCGTCTCCCTGAGTGTAAGGGGCAAGGTACGCCCTACCTGATACATCGCCGCTACCACCTCGTCAAAGGGAATTACACTTTCAATCCCGGCCAAAGCCATTTCCGCGGCAACTAAAGCGTTAGCCGTACCAACAGCATTTCTTTTAGAGCAGGGGGATTCTACTAAGCCGGCAACTGGGTCACAAACCAGCCCCAGTAAATTTTTCAAAGCAATTGCTGCCGCGTGTAAAGCCTGTTCAGGGGAACCCTTGACCAATTCAACTGCGGCAGCAGCTGCCATGGCTGATGCCGAACCTATTTCCGCCTGACATCCTCCTGCCGCTCCCGAAAGTGAGGCATTCTTGGCAATCACTAAGCCAACGGCTCCGGCCGTAAACAGCCCTTCCACTAATTGGTCCTCAGCCAGCTGATGTGTTTCGGCCAGACTAAACAGCACTCCCGGTAAAACACCGCTTGCACCTGCAGTGGGAGCAGCCACAATCCGTCCCATTGAAGCATTTACTTCAGTTACACTTAAGGCAAAACTAACGGCTCGGGCCATTGTATAACCGCAAACAGGTTTAGTTTTTTGACTGCGCTGCTTTAATTTCTTTGCTTCTCCGCCGATAATCTGTCCCTGAAGATTCGAATTTTCACTTAACCCCTGCTGTGTACTGCTGTACATTACCTGCAGCTGTGTACGCATTAACGCAAATATTTCCGCCGTTGTTTTCCCGGATTTTTTGCTTTCATAGGCCAGCATCACCTGGTGCAGGGGCATAGCTTTCTCCCTGCAGATAGCCAACAGGTCCGCTCCGTTTCTGATCTGCATCATCATAATATCCTTTCCTTCATTATAATGGCCGTAAAAGGCCGTAAAACTTTTGCCTGAGCCACTTTAGAATTCTTTGCTATTTCAGCCAGAATAGAATCGCTGATATCCTCATCAGTTTCTGCAATCAAGACGGCATTTTCCGCCTTTTTCACGCGAAACACACGCATAAAAGCTACATTTATGTTGTGCCTGGCAAGAACAGCAGTAACATCGGCAATTACTCCCGGCCGATCCTGATGGTAAGTGATCAATGTTGTATACTCTCCCGCAAAATCTACTTCCAGCTCATTGATGCGAATAATGCGTACCTTGCCGCCACCAATGGAAGAACCGGCAACTTCCCATTTTTCCCCGGACAAAGTCTCCAGGACCATCAGGACGGTATTCGGATGAACATCTCCCAAATCCAGCTCTTGAAAGCTGAAAAGAAGACCTTTTTCCTGCGCCAGTAAAAATGCATCCCTAATTCTTTCGTCATCTGGCATTAACCCCAGCACACCTGCCACTAAAGCTCTGTCGGTACCATGACCGGCATAGGTTTTAGCGAAGGAGCCGTGCAGGTAAAACACAACCTTCTTGATTTCTTCCCCGGCTATTTTTCTGGCCAGGTAACCCAGCCGGGCCGCCCCGGCTGTATGAGAACTGGAAGGACCAATCATAATCGGACCAATGACATCAAATATCCCATAATCTTTCATTTTTCTCCGCCTTTGATCTCTATTTTAAAATGTACCCCTTGCTTTTAGTCTGCATACCTTCTTCAATAATGCTTGATTTCGCTAAACATCCATGTTTTCCTTTGCTGCGGCAGGAAAAAAGCTCCGGAATTAAACAAAGAGTATTTTTTAAGATCAAAAAAGCCGCCTCAAAACAATTGAAGCGGCCTGTATACAGACTTTTTTCCATGTGGTCACCCTTAATTTGCAGGCTCAATTTAGCAACAATCCTGGTACACGGGCGTCAATAATAAAGCCGTGGTGATAACTCCACGGCTTATTGTTATTAATTATGGTGTCGGAGACGGGACTTGAACCCGTACGGTTGCCCACACGCCCCTCAAACGTGCGCGTCTGCCTGTTCCGCCACTCCGACACATTTATCAACTGAAAAAGCTACATCAGTAAATATAACATACAAACGGTAAATTTGCAAGGAACATTTTTTTGCAGCTGCTGTCGGTTCGCTGCATTTTTTTACCTTCATATCGGGACAGAGATCAGACAGCCGCCGCTTTTTTCTGATTAAAGAGCACAGGGATATATTTTGTCCATTTCAATCGGCTGAGTAAGGAAGGTTTTTAGCAGTTTAACTGCACTTTCCATATCATCCATGTCAACCATTTCACCCGGTGTATGCACATAGCGGCAGGGTATGGAAATAACGCCGGATGGGATGCCTTCGCGGGTCAGATGAATGGCACCGGCATCGGTACCACCGGCCGTTAACACTTCAAATTGGTAAGGTATCTGATGCTCTTCTGCAATCTTGGTCAGCATTTCTTTAACTTTCGGGTGACAGATTACAGAGTTATCTTTGACTTTTATTGCTGCTCCCTTCCCCAGCTCGACGCTCATCGGCGGGGCCTCTGGTGTATCCCCAACTAAAGTAACATCTACTGCCAGGCCCAAATCAGGATTTACGCGATAACTGGAAGTGCGGGCACCGCGCAAACCTAATTCTTCCTGGGTAGTAAAGACAGCATATACTTCATTATTGGTGTCACCTAATTCACGCATGGCCTGAATCAGCACGGCACAACCGGCACGGTTATCCATAGCTTTGCCGATAGCGCGGTCGCCGGCAAACACTAACTGGCGCTGAGAAACAGCAATGTCGCCAATCTTAACAAGCTTGGCTGCCTCTTCCCTGTCTTTGGCACCAATATCCAGGTACAATTTATCTAAAGTCAGCTTTTTGATATCATCCAACTTTTCCATACCGATTGTACCCACAGTACCGTTAGCAAAAACAACGCGCTGGCCCAGCATAATAAAAGGAGAGACTCCACCAATGTTGCTGAAACGTAAGAAACCGTTTTTATCGATGTAAGTAATAATTACCCCTATTTCATCCATATGGGCGGCAACCATCACTTTGGTGCCTGTCCCTTTTTTAACGGCAAATAGATTGCCCATCTTATCAAGAAAAACTTCATCAACATAATCTTGTATCTCCTCACGAATCACGCGGGCAATCTCATCTTCCCGTCCCGACGGTCCGTAAGTTTCGGAGAGTTTTTTAAGCAGTTCCTTCACAGGGCAGGCCTCCTTCTTCTATGGCTTTTAAAATCCCTTTAGCCAAACGGATTGTATTCTGATAATCATCTAAATTGATCAGAGTTGCCGGTGAATGAATATAGCGGCAGGGTATAGAAATTACAAGGCTGGGGATACCTTCATGAGTTTGTGAAATTTGCCCGGCATCTGTGCCGGCTGTCGTTAAGCGTCTGAATTGGTAGGGTATGCCTAATTTTTCTGCCGTCTTTACTGCCAAATCAATCATATACTGCGGTGTAATAAAGGATGAATCCATGATTGTAATGGCAGGACCTTGCCCTATTTGTGTCACATGACCTGCTTCCTTAGTACCTGCCACATCAGCTGCAGAGGTAGCTTCAAAAACCAGCGCTGCTTCAGGATGCACATTAAAGGCTGCCACCCCGGCGCCGCGCAGTCCAACTTCCTCTTGTACGGTAAAAACACCGGTTAGCTCTAAATCGAAATCAGCTTTCATTACTTCGGCTAAAACGGCACATCCGGCACGATCATCAAAAGCTTTACCCAGCAAACAGTTCTCGCCTATCTCATTAACTGAACTTCTAAAAGCTACATAATCACCTATTTTGACTAACTTTTCTGCTTCCTCCTGGCTCTGGACACCTAGATCAATATAGAGATTATCTATTTCAAGCGGTTTTTTGCGTTCCTGGGGTTTTTGCAGGTGAATTGCCTTAGCTCCAATGACACCAGGCACATGATTATTGCCAACGACAACCGGTTTAGATACTAAAACACGGTGATCCAAACCGCCGACAGCAGTAACACGCAGCAGCCCGCTTTTTTCGAAACCGACAACCATTAAACCAACTTCATCCATATGCGCAGCCAGCATCACACGGGGCTTTTTACCCAGGCCTTTTTTTACATATAAGTTGCCGATGGAGTCTGTTGTCAGCTCTTCAGCATAGTCCTGCAGTTCCGTCCGTAACAGACTGCGTACGTTGCCTTCATCTCCGGAAACGCCATAAGCCTCAGATAACTTTTTTAACAGCATGATAATCCCTCCACAAATGCCATATCCACTGCAGCGACAAAGTAAGCTAACAGACGCCCCGACATTTTAACATCTGCCAAATCTAACAGTTCTACCGAGGTATGCATATAGCGAAGTGGAATGGAGACTAAACCGGCCGGAATACCGCCGCGCGAAACCTGTATGGCCCGGGCATCGGTACCTGTTGGTCTGGCTGCTGTCTCCAGCTGATAAGGGATATTATACTCTTTGGCCACACGTATCAGTTCTTCTCCCAGGGTGGGATGAATATTGGGCCCAATAGTAATACCGGGTCCTTTGCCTAAACGGCAGGTTTCATGCTCCGGTACACCGGGCATGTCACCGTGGGTGACGTCTACTGCCACACCGATGTCCGGCACGATCCCATAAGTTGCGGTTGTGGCACCACGCACCCCTACTTCTTCCTGGACTGTGGCCACAGCATAAACATCTGCACAGTGCTGTAAACGAGCCAGCTCCTGCAGACAGACTAAAAGCACTGCAACACCCGCGCGATCATCCATGGCTTTACCGCTCACAGTTGAACCGGCCAGCTTGATTACCTCACGTTTGATGATAACTATGTCCCCAACAGAGACCAGTTTTCTGACCCGTTCCTCCGGCAGCGCCACATCAATAAACATTTCCTCCAGCTCATAAGCTTTGTTACGTTCCTCATCACTGGTCACATGCGGTGGCTTGGCACCAATCACGCCGTGCAGTCTTTCTTTAGCATAAATTAATACTTCCTGACCAACAATAGTCCGCGGATCAATTCCGCCAACAGGAGCAAAACGTAAAAAGCCATTCTCTTCAATTTTAGTGATCATAAAGCCTATTTCGTCCATATGGGCAGCCAGCAGAATACGAGGGCGGTTTTCGCCGGTACCTTTCTTAAAAAAAATAAGGTTACCTAAGCGATCTTCACGCACTTCATCTGCGTAATCACGCATGCCCGCTTTAATTAATTGCGCCACCGGCTGTTCATAGCCGGATACACCAGGCGCTTCACAAATCTCTTTGAGAAAACGCTCGATACTATCCATCAAAACCCCCCTAAGAATACTGTTACCACAAATAATTTCCACACAGCCCAGCTATTTCCCTCTATTATTTTAAACCCATAAAACAAGAATTTCCCTCGCTGAGGGAAATCATGCACTTTGTCTGTCATAGGTATTTCACTTGATAATGTTCTGCCAGCTGCTGCAGCAGCCGGTAAACAGCTGTAGTTTGTGCTGTGGTCAAAGTACCTGTACCGCAGCTGGGTGTAAAAAGCAGCTGTTTTTGTAAAGCAGCCTCATTGATACCTTTGGCTGCAAGCTGTGCCTGATATTGCGCCAGTCGGGACAACAGCGATGCGGCTGTTTCCTGTTCTGCCTCTGCCGAAGTGGGCACTATGCCCCAGGCCAAAATGCCGCCGCGCTCAAGAAAACTGCCGCATTCCTGCACATACGGCAGCAGTGAGGTAAAATAATTGTACATGTCTACATTAATCACATCAAAAGGCAGCTCAAAAAGAAGCGACCAGTCGATGCCGGCACAGGCATGAATACCAATGAGCACGCCTTCCTCATGGGCTGTGTCAATTAAAGTGTGCAGACACTCCTGAATGTCAGCCCGTGCAAGCCCGACAAAGGCAGCCTGCCCGTAGCCGTACAAACCAGGTTCATCGAGAAAAAGCAGCACAGGCAGACCAAATTGCTGCAGAGAACGAGCCTGCCAGCGAATTTGCATCGCCAGACTGCGGACAATCACTTCACGCAGGTCATGGTCATAGAAAGATGCCTGCATGTTTTCATCAGTCACCACAATTCCCATTGTTAAGGGTCCCGTCAGCTGCCCTTTCAGGAAGCAGGCCGGCCCGGGACCTTCCTGCTGCAGGTGCTTAAGAAAAGCATAGTAGCCGGCGGCCACTTCAGGCGGAAAGGCAAAACTGTCAATAGCCGCCTGTGTACTATGTTCTAAGACTTCGTGGTAGAATTCCGTCAGTAATGCTAACCAGTCTTTGGCCGCAGCCACAAAATAGGGGGCCCGCCCTGCGGCCTCGATGACTAAGCCTCGTTCCAACAAAGGACTTAAAAATTGCCGTACCAACCCTTCCTTGTCTCCAGCCGCCGGCAGCTGCGGCCAATGAGGTAATTCCGGTATGGAATTGAAGATGAGCTCCAGCGCCGGTGCAGCAGAAAGATAAGGCAGACTTCCTATCCCTGTCGCCAACCCCTGTAACTTCCTCTTCATATTATCCTTCCATTCTGAACTGCTGAATTGCCTTGCGCAGTTGCTGTAATTTTGCCTGATTAGCACTTAATAAACCATACTCCACGCTGTCTACCAGGGCCTGCCAACTGGCCTCAATCACGTTGGGAGAGACACCGACCGTACCCCAAGTCTGCTTAGTACGATCATCTACAGTTTCAATAAGTACGCGTACCCGGGCAGCAGTTCCGTCTTGGCCATTCAATACACGTACCTTATAGTCTACCAGATGCATGTGCTTGATGTCCGGATAGACTTCCAGCAAAGCTTTGCGCAAAGCTTCGTCCAGGGCATTAACCGGACCGTTTCCTTCACCGGCGGTTAAATACTCTTTATCACCAATGCGTACTTTTACCGTAGCTTCAGATACCAGACTGCCGTTACTGCCACGTTTCTCCACAATGGTGCGTACGCCCAGCGGCTCAAAAAGTTGTTCATGGACATTAAACGCTTTCCAAATTAACAGTTCAAAGGAAGCTTCTGCCCCTTCAAACTGATAACCTTCATATTCTAACTCCTTTAATTTGGCCACCAATGCTTTTGTCTGCGGTGTTTCCTTAGTTAAATCCAGCTTCTTTTCCCGCGCCATGTACAGCACATTGCTTTTGCCGGACAGTTCAGACAGTAAAACACGCCTAACATTACCTACCTGCTCAGGTTGGATATGCTCGTAAGTATGGGCATGTTTCAGCACCGCATCTACATGAATGCCGGCCTTATGGGCAAAAGCATTTTCACCTACATAAGGGTGCTGTTCCTGCGGTGAAAGGTTAGCCAGTTCAGCAACATAACGTGAGAGACGTGTTAAATCTGCCAGCTGTGACGGTTCCACCAACGGCACATTCAGTTTTAGCTGCAGGTTAGGTATTATGGTGCAGAGGTTTGCATTACCGCAGCGTTCACCATAACCGTTAATCGTACCTTGAATCTGCTGCACACCCATTTTGGCAGCAATGATGGAATTAGCAGCAGCCATGCCGGCATCGTCATGGGCATGAATACCTAGGGGCGTCTTGGTTTCCCTGATTACGTCTGCCAATATTTCCTGCAGCGCAAAAGGCATAAGGCCACCGTTGGTATCGCACAGAACGAGTAGATCGGCGCCGGCCTCCTGAGCTGCTAAAATGGTATCCAGTGCGTATTCCTGATTATGGCGATAGCCATCGAAAAAATGTTCCGCATCGTAGATTACCTCACGGCCTTTATCTTTTAAATACGCCACAGTCTCACGGATCATGGCAATATTCTCCGCTAAAGTTGTGCCTAAAGCTTCCGTTACGTGGAAATCCCATGATTTACCAAAGACAGTAACGACAGGTGTGTCGGCAGCTAAAAGTGCCTGAATGTTCAGATCATCCTGCACACGAATTCTGGCCCGCCGGGTGCTGCTGAAGGCGGAGATTTTACTATGCTTCAGCTCTAACTGGCGTACTTTGCGAAAATATTCAATATCTTTGGGGTTAGACCCGGGCCAGCCGCCTTCGATATAATCAATACCAAATTCATCTAAACGTTTTGTAATGTTTAACTTATCCGTGACGGAAAAGGAAATACCTTCCCGCTGTGATCCATCACGCAAGGTTGTGTCATAGATAGTCAGTCTAGGCAAAACAGTTCCCCTCCCGTTATTTCTTACAGAAAAAATCCCTCAATTTTACAGCCGGCTAAAAAATAATAGCAATATTATACTATAACACCGGCCTGGTGTCTAACAAAATCTGTTTATCTTTAATATTTTTAGCCCAAACTAACAACAGACCATAACAGAGGAGGTAGTTTCCTGATGACTGTTGTATCGGATCTCAAGAAAGCCATCGCCGCTGCCGAAAGCGCTAAAGGAACTTATGCAACTTTTGCCGAATCTACAGAGGATCAAATGGCCAAAGCAATGTATCAACAGCTGGCTCAGGATATGGATAACCATATTCACCAATTGACCAGTCGTTTAAATTATCTTGCCCAAAATAATCCGCTAAATCAGGGACAACAGCAGCAGTAACCAATAGAAGTGCTAAATCGGCTGCAGCCTGGCAGTTTAAAGGGACGGTCTTTTATATTAAGACCTGTCCCTTTTTTATCGGAAAGAATTATCTCAGCCTGGTATTGCTTCCTTACCTGGACGCAGCATTGGAGAATCACATTTCTCTCCAATACTGCCAATACTTACAGATACCAGGAGAGAGCCTCTTCTTGTATAATGTAACGGACAAGTTATTTTATGGAGGAAGAGATGAAATACTTAAAATCCGGCAAATTTTACCTGATACTATTTTTCACCATTTTCCTGCTCTCGGCCGTAAGTGTTAACGACCGCATCACGGAGAAAGACTTATCCCGACAAAGCACACAGCTAGCTGCAGCAGAAAGTCCCAGCACAGCTGCTCCCCACGCTTCGCCTGAAATCAACAGGGAAGCAAAAGAGGCTGCTCAGGAACCTGTACATAGCGAACCAAAAACTGAAACAGCAGCAGAAGCTGTTCCGGAAAGCGGTACAAAACAAGCTGCAGCCCAAGAAAACACTGATACTGTAAGCCAACCACAGGCAGAGCGCAAAATACACTTGGCTGACCGTAAAGGCACCAAGACAGCAGCTGCCAAGCAGCCGGCCGCAGACAAACAGGTTGATGCACCTGTGCCGCCTGCAGCACCACAGTCCAATCATGCTGATACTGATTTAAATAGCTATGTGCTTAATGTTATTGCTTCTTATCCCCTTGGTAATTATCCTTACTTACTAAATAATGACTATCGCAATTACAATGGTGTCACTGAAAATTTATACTATCAGGGCAGCATTATAGCTAAAGCACATCCCAGTGGGAATCGGGCAAGCCATTGTTCCGGCATAACTTTTGAAGTCTTTTTTAAAGCCATGCAGGCACGCAACCGCAAATTAGGCCTGCCCATAGATGACTTTAACGGGATGAGCTTTAGTCAGCTGCAGGATTTTCAAATGCTCTGGTACGTTGCCAGCGGCAATAAACGTACAAGCAATGTGGCAGCAGCGGTGGAGAAATATGGTATCGGCAGGCAAATTCATAACTGGGAAGAAGCAAAAAAAGGTGACTTTCTTGATTTCTCCCGTTCCAATCATACCGGACATACGGTAGTTTTCCTGCACTGGGTACGTGACAATGACGGCAGGATTATTGGTCTCCATTATTGGTCCAGTCAAGGTTCCACAAACGGTATTGACTATGTTACTGAATATTTTGATTTCAGCGGCCGCGGCAATGTTCTCTCTAACCATGTTTATATTGCTCGCGTACTGCCAGTGAAACAATATAAATAGTTCTTCAATAAAAT
>JAAYKP010000132.1 GCA_012522335.1 Bacillota bacterium | reverse complement strand
TGGGGCAGCTGGTGGCTGCTGGCGGCAGCTGCCTGGTTAGCTTCCTTAATGGCCAGGAAGACTTCTTCACGGTGGATGGAAATCTCTTTGGGGGCAACAATGCCGAGTTTGACCTGTTCGCCCTTGACTTCCAGGATTTTGACCGTGATATTGTCATTGATGACGAGGTTTTGACCGGCTTTACGCATCAGAATCAGCAATACAGTTCCTCCTAGCCGCTTTTACGGCGTTTTTCGGGAGGGAAAAGATAATGGCGTGTAGTGTAATCGGACTCATAGAGGACCATCTGTGCCGCCTGCTGCTTTTCAAAATCGATCAGCAGCGGTGCTAACAGGTTAGCCGTCATGTCCAGGGGCTGTTCTGCCAGAGTGATAATTACATACACGTCAGGAAGCTTGCCCTCCGAGCATTCTTTATTCGCCAAGAGGAGGCTGTTTACCTGCTGCAGGTAGCCGGGGAAAAAATATTCCGGTTTGGTCAGTAAAAATTTAGGGCCGTCCTCTGCTGCGGCTGCTAACCAAAAAAAGTAGGGATTGTCGGGGATGTCGTGCAGGGTATAAGCTGTAATATCTTCAAAGCCCATCAGCGGGGGATCCATTTGTAGTTTTAATAACGCAGCTGCTGTCATGACAGCAACACCACCTTTAAATAAAATTAACGCAGGAAATCAATCAGGCTGGGAACCATGATGCGCGCCCCGGCGGAAAGGGAGGCACGATATAGTGTATCCATGGTGGAAAAATGCATAATAGTTTCGGCAAAATCAATGTCTTCCAGCTGCGAACGCAGTTTTGTCAGGTTGAGTTCCTCCAAGGTTGTTTTATTCTTGGTGATTTCCAGACCTTTGCCGATGGCACCTAAGGCAGCACGTTTGTCTAAAATGACATCAATACTGTCGGAAAGGGCACCTAAGGCCTGGTTAATGGCTTCTGAATCATTAGTGTTGAGTCCGGCGACCAGGTCTTCCAGGTGTCTAAAAATTTCCGTATCCACCAGCAGGGACTGACCGGCAATGTTGCCGTTAATGGTGACTGAGGGGGCAATTTCCCATGTGATGGCTCCCTGATCACCGTGATAAATGACGTCACCGGCTGGGTTCCGTTCGAAGGGAACGGTAGTTGTTTTATGCCCGGCAAAAATATAGCGGCCGCCCAGGCTGGTGTTGCCCAGCTGCACTAAAACGTTAATCAGTTCATCTATCTCCATGGCGATGGCTTGGCGGGCTTCGGCAGGTTTGGTGCCGTCGGCCCCTGAGACGGCCAGTTCGCGGGCACGCTGCAGCACATCATTCATGCCCGCCAGGGCGTCTTCAGTAGTATTGATCCAGGATTCGGCGGCATCAAGATTGCGCTGGTACTGTTCATTCTGCTGCAGTGAGGTGGCATAACCCATAATGCGGGTTATTTTTACCGGGTCATCGGATGGTTTATTAATGGCAGCGCCGGAGGAGAGCATGTCCTGGTACTTGTTCAAACGGTATAAATTGCGGTTAATATTGCGAATCACGGTGTTGGCAATCAGGCTGTGGGTGACGCGCATGGTTCATGACCTCCTTTATTAACGCACAGTGCGGTTGATTAAGGTGTCGTAGATTTCATTCAGAGTTACAAGGAAACGGGCCGAAGCCTGATATGCTAACTGGAACTGCACCATATTGGCCATTTCTTCATCTAAAGAGACGCCGGAGATAGCGAGGCGGCGGTTGGTCAGCAGTTCCAACAGTGAGTTTTGATTTTCCGTCATGCGGCTGCTTTCCTGGGTATCAATGCCCAGGCGGGCGATGGTATCGCGATAAAAGTATTCAATGGTGGTAGTACCATGGTTATTATCGAGCAGCAGACGCTGCTTTAAGTCAGTTTCACCGGACTCCAGCCTGAAGGCTGCGCTGCGCAGCTGCGCAATGCGTACAGCATTGCTGCCGTCGCCGGGGGTGGGGCCGTCGGTCTGAGGGGCTAAGGCGGCGGCAATTTTGCCCGGATCTATGATTAATTCACTATTAACCTGCAGGGTGTGCAGGTGATCTCCTGTAAAAAACTCCGGGCCTGCTGCTCCGTATAAATCCCAGCCTTCCTGATGGACGGCATTGACTGCCTTGACAAGACCCCACGTTAAGCTTTCAAAGTCCTGCATGTATTGGCGCAGGTTATCATCGCGCAGCTGGATGAGACCGTAGATCTCCCCATTGTCCAGCTTGGCCGGCCGCTGATCTTTGGCCCAGACTATTTCCGGTGCATAGTTCCAGGGCGGGTTGGTCAGCGGTTTGGAGCCTGTAGTCGGATCGTAGGGTTTTAGTGCCAGTTCGTAGGAGATGCTTTCATGGACAAGGGGTCGGCCGGCTACTAAAACTGTGACGCTGCCGTTGACTGAGGTGGTGATGTCGAAGTCAATAATCTGCGCCAGCTGCTCTAAGAGCAGATCACGGCGATCCAGCAGGTCACTGGGTTCGTTATTGCCGGCAGTCAGGCCGGCGATCTGCTGATTGAGATCACTGATCTGTGCGGCCAGACTGTTTACTTCTTGAACTTTAAGTTCAATGTTGGCTGTAATATCGTCACGTACAGTGGCCAAATTGTTGTATGTCTGTTTGACAGCATTAAGCAGCAGATTGGCGTTTTCCAGCAGTGCGGTGCGGGCTGAGGAGCTTTCAGGGTTTAAGCTTAATTCCTGCCAGCTGTCGAAAAAGGTACTTAAGACGGCATTGAAGCCGTTTTCTGTAGGCTCTAAAAAGATTTGTTCGATTTGACTTAAATAGGTGCTGCGGGCTTCCCACTGACCCAGGGTGTGCTGTTCGTGGCGGATCTGCCGCTCGAGAAACTCGTCACGGATGCGGGTAATCTGGTCCACCAGCACGCCGCTGCCCAGCATCCCTTTTTGTGTATAGGCCTGGGCGCTGGTGGGTGACATATGGGCAACCTGCCGGCTGTAGCCGGGAGTATTGGCATTGGCAATATTATGGGCTGTAACTTCCAGGGCTTTTTGCTGGGCCTGCATGCCGAGCCGGGCGATATTTAAACCAAAAAATGTAGACATCTTTTAACCTCCACCTTAGGCCTGCCGGCTGACCAGGGGAAGCCGGTCGGCATTTTTTGTTAAGGTTCCTTTATCGGTATAAGTTGACTGCAGGCCGAGGGCTTCCTGCACAGCCTGGAAACAGGCAAGTTCCGTTTTTAATAACAGATTGTTAGTGGTGGTCAGGTGTTTTAATTCCTGCAGCTGATTGTGCAGTGACTGGCGCAGTGCCTCCAACAGCTCTGCCTGTT
>JAAYKP010000131.1 GCA_012522335.1 Bacillota bacterium | reverse complement strand
GAAAAAAGAAAAGTACTGCCAGAATGACAATACTTTTATCTAAAACGGATAAGATTTAGTTATAACTACAAAAAGCGGCTGAGAAAAGCTTTAGTGCGTTCATGCCGGGGGTGGTTAATAACAATCTCAGGAGGCCCTTCTTCCACGATCACACCGTCACTCATAAAGATAATATGATCGGCAACATCACGGGCAAAACTCATTTCATGGGTAACAATCACCATGGTCATCTTCTCCGCGGCTAACTGGCGAATTACTTTGAGTATTTCTCCGGTTAATTCCGGGTCCAATGCTGAAGTAGGTTCATCAAAAAAAAGAATTTTCGGCTTTAAGGCTAAAGCCCTGGCAATGGAAACACGCTGCTGCTGACCACCTGATAACTGATAAGGATAGGCATTTTCCTTATCTTCAAGGCCCATTTTTGTCAGCAGCTCCCGGCCTATCGCCAAAGCTTCTTCTTTACTCTTTTTTTGCACGGTAATTAAAGCATCTGTAATATTCTTAATGACAGAAAAGTGAGGAAAAAGATTAAAGTTTTGGAAGACCAGACCAAAATAATTCTGAATCCGGCGCAGCGCGGAGCTGGGCGCATACACCGCCCTGCCGTCGGCACCGGTTGTAACGGCGTGTTCCCCGAGGTAAATTAACTCGCCGCTGTCTATTGTCTCCAGCAGCGTGGCACAGCGCAGCAGAGTTGACTTGCCTGAACCGGAGGGACCGATAATCGCTGTGACCTGCCCCTCATTTACTGTCAGGGAAATATCTTTAATAACTTCCAGACCGGTAAAGTTCTTTGTCAGGTTTTTTATTTCTAGTATTTTCATGGTACCACCTATTGATAGTAACTCAATTTATTTTCTATTACTTCCGTCGTAAAAGCCACCACATAATTAAAGATATAATAATAAACCCCTGCCACAATATAAGGCAGCATCGTCGTTTGCGCTGAGGCAATGGCTTTAGCTTCCGAAAACATTTCCGGCACAGAAATAGCAAATGCTAAGGAGGTATCTTTGATTAAGGTAATAACTTCATTAGTCACCGCCGGCAGGATACGTTTTATGACTTGCGGCAAGATTATTCTCATAAAAGTCTGAGTTTTGCTGTAGCCTAACAATTTAGCTGCCTCATATTGTCCAATGGACATTGATTCAATGCCGCCACGGTAAATTTCGGCAAAATAAGCTGCATAGTTTAAGGCAAAACCAATAATGCTCGCGGTGAAACGATAATTGCGCGGCAAACTGATACCAAGAAGATAATATGGTCCAAAATAAACAACCATTAACTGTAGAATCAAAGGGGTGCCGCGCATAATGGAAATATAAAACTTAATAATATTCCTGATTACAATATTTTTCGACATACGCCCAAAGGCCACAAAAAGTCCCAGCGGCAGTGAAAAAAGTAGAGTTAAGAAAAATATTTCAATAGAAATAAGCATTCCTTTGCTTAAAATCTGTATTAGCAGCGAAAACCGCACCCTGTGCACCCCCTAAAGTAAACGTGAAAAGAAAGGGCTATCGCTTAGGGACAGCCCTTTCCAGCGGCTAATGTTTTTACTTATTTTACTATTTTCCGATGGTCGTGATATCTTTGCCAAACCAGGCAGTAGAGATTCTACTTAAAGTACCGTCAGCAGCCATTTCTTCTAAAACAGCCTGTACCTGATCCCTTAGCTCTACATTGCCCAGTAAAAATCCCACGCCATACTCTTCGGCCGCCAAAGTTTCTTCCAAGACTCTAAAATTGGCCTTCCTTTTTTCTATCTGGTAGTTGGCTACGATCTCATCCATTGCTACAGCATCAACAGCGCCGGCTTCCAGATCCATCAGCGCACTGTTATAATCAGCGGCAGTTAAAAAGTCAGCAAAAGTATCAACTAAATCAGGCTTATCTTTCAGCGCGGCTTCTGCACTGGAGTCTGTCTGCACCATCACCACTTTACCGGCTAAATCTGCCAGTGTAGTGATCTCAGAATCTGCTTTTACCACAAAAACCTGCTGGTTTTTCATATAAGGTTCGGTCCAGGTATAATCATCTTCCCGGCCGTTAATGGTAAAACCATTCCACACACAGTCAACACTGCCGGCAGCCAGCTCCTTATCTTTATTATCCCAGGCAATAGGCTGTAAGACAAGTTCCTTATCCAGGCGCTTTGCGGCTTCGGCTGCCAACTCTAAATCAAAACCGGTGTACTCCCCGTCATCCCCCACAAAACCCATGGGCGGGAAGTTTTTATCAAAACCAACCGTAAAAGTGTCCTTTTTTTCATCGCCATCACCTGATGATGAACAACCAACAATGCCAATTACTAAAAGAACCATCAATAATAAGGCCGTTATTTTTTTCATCTCAGTCTCCCCCACTATAATTTGATTTACTTTAATATATTAGCACGTTAATGTGCTAAAGTAAATACTATTTTAAAAATTAAATTAAGGCGCATGAAATAAATCAACACGCCTTGCTGTAAGGGAGAAAGATTCTTTAAAGCATATCAAGCTTAAACTGACCGTATAACTGTTTGTTCTTCCCCATACGCATAATTACTTCATACAGCTCTGGCAGTTCCTCTCTGATAACTTTTATTCTGTCGCCGATATCAGCTAAATTTTGGGTAACCCTTTGATAGACATCGCAGAGCAGTTTATTCTTCCACTGTATAATGCGTTCAG
>JAAYKP010000130.1 GCA_012522335.1 Bacillota bacterium | reverse complement strand
TATCTTCAACGGCAGTTGCTTCGACGCGAATCCATTTTCCCCCGGTCATACCGGAGATTTCAATTTTAGGATTGGCTTTGATTTGTTTTGAGACATTTTTCGATCTGCCTGTTTGAATATACAGCTTGTCCTCAAAAAGAGCTATGGTACCAAAAGGCCGCACTCGCGGTTGGTCACCGTCCATGGTAGCGAGATAATAAGTACCGCATTTTTTCAAGAAATCATACACGCGCTTCATAGAAACAAATTCCTCCCTTACCACTCTTTTTGCTTTTATTACATCACAACCGGCGCGAAGATTCAAGTATCTTTCTTGCTGTGACCGGGTGTTCAATGTATGCCTTTTCTGCAGTTGGGTATAGCTTCCGGTAGTATACTTTTATCACTGAAGGGGTGGCAGGATGGCTAAGGAAAGTGCGGATTTTGTGAAAAAATATGTTTATTTAGGGATTTTGTTTATTAGTTTGTTGGGAAGCCTGATACACTTTCTCTATGATCTGAGCGGCAAATCACTTTTGGTTGGGCTCATTGCCCCCATTAACGAGAGTGTTTGGGAACATTTAAAACTGCCACTTGTGCCGACGCTGCTGTGGTGGCTGGGGGGCTTCATGATCGTGGGGCGCAAAAAAAAGATTAACTTTACACGCTGGTTTATTTCTACTATAGTTGCTCTTGTAGTATGTCCACTATTTATTGTATCATTTCATTATACATATCGAGGCGCGTTGGGGCTGCAGTCAGTAGTCCTTGATATTTTGTCTTTTTTTCTGGGAACAGCAGCGGCGCAGCTGCTGGCGCTGCATATCTATCTTCATGCTGCGCAGAAAAAGTCGTATTTTTACCTGGCCGTTTTTCTTTTGCTGGCATTAATATCAGCCTTTCTTGTTTTTACCTTTGTCCCACCCCGTTATCCTTTGTTTAGAGATGCAAAAACCGGGGAATATGGACTGGTTGAGGAGTAGCTTCTTTGCCTGCAGGTTGACGATTCGCCAGTGCATCCCCTGGTGGGAAGGGGATAAAATACATGTAACGACACAGTACTAAGCAAAAAGAGGCTGTGAGGTCAGTTAATTTGTCATTTATTGCCCGGGAAATTCTGTCTGCTGTCGTTTCCTGTCTCAGCGGCAGCGAACAGTTTGCTTTGCGGTAAAGAGTGAGGTGCCCTATGGTTGTAAGTCTCATTACGGTTAAGTTGTATGCCCCCTGGGTACACAGCCTGAAAGAAAAAAGAATGATTGTCAAAAGTCTGTGTCAAAAACTGCGGCAGAGGTTTAATGTTTCAGTTATAGAAAGTGCAGCGCAGGATATTCAGCAGACCATCATTATTTCCGTAGCTTTTCTCACTGATAATCAGGCCAGGGCTGATCAGCTCAGCGAAAAGATTAGCCGCTTTCTTGAGGAAAACACAGATGCGGAAATCGTTGAGCTGACGATTGAACAAGTTTAGACCTCTTTGTGCATAAAATTTAAGATAGGAAAGAACCAAATCTTTATTTAGTGGAGGTAACTAAATGCAAGTGCTTGACAAAGTAAGAAACTTTATAGATAAAAATTTGACTGCTACTGTTTACTACCCTCATGAAGAGATGAAAAAGCACACGACTTTTAAAACAGGCGGTCCAGCAGATTTATTAGTTGAGCCAGGCCGCATCACGGAACTACAGCAGCTAATACAGTATGTGCGCCAGGAGAAAATCCCCTATCTCATTATCGGTCGGGGCAGCAACCTGATTGTTGGTGACAAAGGAATCAGGGAATTAGTAATTAAAATCGGCAAAAAGCTCAGCCGCTGTGAAGTAAAGGGGGAGGAGGTTACGGCAGAGGCCGGGGCAGCCATTATTGATGTGGCTCAGGCGGCACAGGCACATGCCTTAACCGGTCTGGAGTTCGCCGGCGGCATTCCCGGTTCGGTAGGGGGAGCAGTTTTTATGAATGCAGGCGCCTATGATGGTGAAATAAAGGATGTATTGGAGGAAGTACTTGTTTTAACCGTTAGTGGAGAACTAACGGTGAGAAAAAAAGAGGAATTAGCCCTTGGCTACCGTACAAGTTTGATGCAAAAAAACGGTGATATTATTTTGCAGGCTAAATTTAAACTGCAAAAAGGGGATCAAGCGGCGATAGATCTGCGGATGAGGGAGTTAAAGCAGCGCAGGGAAAAAAGTCAGCCTTTAGATCTGCCCAGTGCCGGCAGTGTTTTTAAGCGGCCGCCGGGTTATTATACAGGTAAATTAATTCAGGATGCCAATTTGAAAGGGTACCAAATAGGGGGTGCCCAGGTTTCACCCAAACATGCAGGCTTTATTGTTAATACCGGTAAGGCCACCAGTAGTGATATTGTCAACTTAATCAGACATATTCAGGCAGAAGTTAAAAAACTTTTCGGCGTAGAGCTGGAAACAGAGGTCAGAATAATCGGCGAGTTTTAATACTGTTCTTAACACTAAGGCTTTGCCTGCCCCAGGATGATAACGGTTTTCCGGGGGCAGTTTTTATTTAGCGGTTAGGGGACTGCAAATATTTTTAGCATAAAGCTGACAGCATGATCATAGCCATGTGATAAGTCTGAGAAGGTTGCCGCAGACTGCCTGCTTTGGCTTTACGCCTTAAGTAAGTTTGCATTTCTTGCCTGGTGCTGACGGATGGATTCCAGTACTCTTTTTTCCACAAAAAAAGTCATTTTTATCCCGAGAAGTACATGTAAGCTGCTGCTGCTAATCACCCTGCTGGCAGCTTCCTTTTGGCTGCTAAAAAGTTGTTATCGCGGTTCTGCCAGTGCCGGTATCAGCAGCCAAGGACTGCAGGAGCTTGAGGTGACATCCAGCGCCTATCCTTATTTTGCTTATCTTGTTGAACAGGAGCACTTTAGTGCCTTCAACAAAAGGTCGCTGTACTACGAAAAGTCTGCCGCACTAACCGGTGTGCCGCCCCATGATTACTATACTTTTACCTTTAAATATGCAGACGGACAGCTGTTTATTTTGCATTATAGTCCACTTCTAAACGAATTTTATGATCCTGATTATCAGCTGCTGGCGGCTTCACCACCACTTAAGGAAAAACTGCTGGATCTGATGGCCCTTTATAGACAGGCAGCAGATAAACAATATGGTGTTCTGCTGCTGTGGGAGGAAACAAATGAGTTGTTCCCGAAATATGCTGTGGCCAAAATAACCGATATTTATTCCGGCGCCTCTTTTTATGTACAGCGTAGAGAAGGCAGCAGCCATATTGATGCTCAGCCGCTGACAGCAGAAGATACGGCGATTATGAAGGAAATTTATGGCGGTAATTGGAGTTGGGAGCGTAAGGGGATTATTGTCGAGATTGGGGGCCACCGGATTGCCGCTTCAATGCACGGCATGCCGCACGGCGCCGGTAAGATTCCTGACAATGATTTTCCCGGGCACTTTTGCATTCATTTCTTTGGTAGTGTTATTCATGGTGGGGGTATGGATCTGCGGCATCACCAGGAGATTCTGAAAGCAGCCGGGAAGCTGCCATTAGATGGAACAAGCGAAAGCGAAAAATAGCTTGCGAAAATTGTCACTAGAATTTATAATATAGGTAAGTGAGGCCATGAAGGCGTCTGTTGTGTAGTCAGTATTTATTTTGTTTTAATATAATAGGTGAAAATTATAACCATGAAGGTTGGCGGTTGGGCTGAACCCAGTACTCTTCGTGGTTTTTTATTTTGCCAGAAAACACAGCTTGCAGACAACCAAGCAGGGAGGAAAAAAGATGCAGAACCGAATTGAGCAGTATTGGCAGGGCGAAGCCGCCCGTTATAGTGAAAATATCAGGAGGGAAATGGAAGGGTTTAAGAAAGCAGCCTGGCAAGGGTTGATCGCCGAGTATCTGCCGCCGGGACAGGAGTTGAAAATCCTTGATATTGGTACCGGTCCCGGTTTTTTTGCCGTGATTCTGTCTGAACAAGGACATAAAGTTACCGCCATCGACTGTGCCGACAAGATGTTGGAGGAGGCAAAAAGGAATACGCAGATAGCCGGCTATGAGGTAGAGTTTTATAAAATGGATTCTCATCTGCTTGCTTTCCCCGATGATTATTTTGATGTCGTCATTAACCGCAATCTTACCTGGATTTTGTATGATCCTCTGACTGCGTACCGGGAATGGCAGCGGGTGCTAAAACCCCAGGGCAGACTGCTGATTTTTGATGCTAACTGGAATTTGCGCTTACATGATGCTCAACTGCAGAAACAGTATGAGGAAGATCAGGCAGAAGCGGAAAGATTGGGCATTATCAGAAATGATCATGTTGATCCGGATGAATGTGACAACATAGCGAAAGATTTGTTTTTTAGTAAAATACTGCGGCCGCAGTGGGACGCGGAAGCTTTAATAAATATTGGCTTCCGCCGTCTGTGGATTGATACTAATATCTCGGACAGGATCTGGGACGAAGAGGATAAAATTCTCAACCGTTCCACACCAATGTTCTTGATCTGTGGGGAAAAATAAGGATTAGGACGATAAAATGTCAGGGCTAAGAGGAGTATTATGGGAAAAAGTACTGTGATTTTAAAGCGACTCAGCAAAGTTTTTAACCGTGAGGAACCACAGATGTCGGTCATTCTGGCCTGTTTACTTATTTTAGCGCTAATCTCAATTATTTTGGCTGTTGGTCTGGGACCGGTCAGCGTAGCACCTGCTGCGGTAGC
>JAAYKP010000129.1 GCA_012522335.1 Bacillota bacterium | reverse complement strand
GTTAACAGCCCTGATGAAGCTGTAGAAAAGGCTGAAAGCATGGGCTATCCCGTCGTGCTGAAAATTGCTTCCCCCAAAATTATTCATAAAACAGATGTTGGTGGCGTCAAGGTAGGTCTGACCTCAGCAGAGGAAGTCAAAAACGGTTATCTTGAAATTATGGAAAGTGTCAACCGTCTAATGCCGGGCACACCTATTTATGGTATAGAAATTCAGAAAATGATGCCCCCGGGCAATGAAATTATTGTCGGTATGACTCGAGATTTACAGTTTGGGCCGTTAATTGCCTTTGGTTTAGGCGGTATCTACGTTAACCTGCTGAAGGATGTTTCCTTTAGACTGGCGCAAAACCTAACGCGGCAGGAAATTGAAGAAATGATTAAGGAGACTAAAGCTTATACCTTGCTGCGTGGGTACCGCGGCAGCGATCCCTCTGACATCGAGTCACTGGTAGATACAATCGCCCGGATTGCAAAACTTTCCTTAGATTTCCCCGAGATAGCGGAAATCGACCTAAACCCTGTGTTCGCATATTCAGACGGTGCCGTGGCACTGGATGTGAAAATAACCATTTCCTCTGATGACAAACTGGAGTAGAAAAGGTAAAATAGGGTAATCTGGAGTAGAAAGGGTGAAGTAAATGAGAAGTATTTTTATCAGCGGTATGGCCGGCAGCGGCAAAACAGCAATTGCCTTAGGTTTGGCGCTTAAACTGCGTGCAGAAGGAATTAAGGTGGGCTACTTTAAACCACTGGATCCAACCAAGGGGTCACAGAACAAAACTGATGATGATGTGCGGTTACTAAAAGAAGTACTAAATCTGCCCCATGATGAATCTGTCCTTTCCCCTGTCCACACTGCACCGTTCCATCTGTCCAGGGGTAACAACACAGCCGCAAACCGGGCAAAAATCATGGCAGCCTATGAAAAAGTAGCGGCTGATGTCGACACAGTTATTGTTGACGGTTCCCTCTCCCCTTACACTGCCGCCAGTTTAGGTCTTGATGCCATCAATCTGGCTAAAATGCTCAACAGCGCCCTGATTTATGTGGCCCGCTTAACTGATGACTACAGCTTTGATAAAACCATATTCTATAATGAGCATTTTCGCCTGGCAGGTGTACCTATCCTGGGCAACATCTTTAATAACGTGAGCCGCACTCTTTTAGATAAAACCAGGGGCATTTATACCCCGATTCTGGAGGATGCAGGGTTCCCGGTCTTAGGCGTTATTCCACAAAAAGCAGAGATTGCCGCCCCCACAGTACGGGAGTACTATGATACTTTAGGTGGGGAACTGCTGGTCGGTGATGAAAATAAAATGATGCACCTGGTGGAAGAAGTAGTAATCGGCTCCATGACCATCGAGGGAGCTTTAAGTTACCTGCGGCGTGCCCCGAATAAAGCTGTCATCACCGGTGGTGACCGGTCTGATATTGCCATTACTGCTCTAGAAACCAGTACTTCTGTGCTAATACTTACCGGCGGACTTTATCCCGATGTTAGCGTGATTTCCAAAGCAACGGAGAAAAATGTACCGGTGATTTTAGTCCACTACGATACGTACACTGCCATCGAGCGCATGCATGAAGTCTCACGACGCATTCACCCTAGCGACACCAAAGCAGTACAGATCGCCCAAGATAACATCAACGAATTCTGCAGCTGGCAGTCCGTTGTGGAGTATATCAAGCAGGAAGATCAGTAGATCTAGCTTAGGCAAAGACGGAGTCAAAAGTGACTCCGTCTTTTTCTCTGTTTATGCCCTTTCTGCAGTCCAGCGGCGTAAGAGAGCTATTTCTTCGCCATATTCACGATAATCATCTACGGGAGTTTCTAAAATTATGGGCAGCTGTTTAATATAGGGATGACTGACAAAATTAACAATGCCTTTTTTCCCTAAATACCCTTCACCCAGGCGGGCATGGCGATCTTTATTGGTCCCCGGTCCGTATTTGGAATCGTTTAAATGAACCGCCTTTACCCTGTCCAGGCCAACTGTGTTTTCTATCTCAACTACTAAACGTTCTACTTCCTCAGCCTGCACAAAATCATAGCCGGCACCCGTCAAATGGCAGCTGTCAATACAAACGCCCAGCCGTTCAGGGAAACCAAGCCTGTCCATAATGGCGGCTATTTCTGCTAAAGTGCCGATTTCCGAACCCTGCCCGGCCATGGTTTCCAAAAGCAGCATTATTTGACCACGATGGGGTAAAAAAACTTCTTCTAAACAAGCAGCAATGCGCTCTATCCCCTTTTCGGCACCTGCTCCGGTATGTGAACCGGGATGAATAACCAGATACTCCACCCCCGCTGCATCCATACGCTGCAACTCTTCTGCGATCACCAGCTTGGCAAAATTGTAAGGACGCTCTTCCCTGGCCGCCATATTAACTGTGTATGGTAGATGTCCGACAATCTGAAAGATGTCATTCTCCGCGCGTACAGTTTTCCAGACAGAGATTTCCTGCTCTGAAATAGCCCGGGCTTTACCTCCCCGAGGATTGCGCGTAAAAAACTGAAAGGTATTAGCTCCTATTTCCCTGGCAGTTTCTGCCGTTTGCGGAAGACCTTTGGCTATGGACAGATGGGCACCAAGACGCATATTTACCTCCTAGATAACTAATGCTTTTCTTCAGTTATATCATATAAAACAGAGGAAAGTAAGCATAGTACGTAAAAGACGCATCCATACGCGATGCGCCTTTTTACGTTAACAATTTACTTTACCGTTTTTTCCTTTTTCACGGAGCCGCCGTGACATTATGCCACCTACTTTACCAGCCTCCCGGGCCGTAAGGTTCTGCCAACCTGCTTCTTTCACTTTATCACTTAACCCTAATTCTTCTGCAATCTCCATTTTCATTTTTTCCAGTTCCAGTTCGCGCGGCGTCATTTTCTCTCGCTTTTTTTTGTACTTTGGCATGCCAATCCTCCTTTAGTCTCTTTCCTAGTATGTGCCGACTATAGGAAGTTATGCCGCTTTCCTTTGCGCCAAACCGGTTTGCGCCGGGAAGATGCCGGCAGCAAAAAAGAAAAAACGGTGAATATTTCTAAACGCCCAATTAACATTAACAGCGTTAAACAGACTTTCGCCCCGGGAGCCAGCGGCGCATATGTATGCATGGGACCTACAGCCGCCAGACCAGGTCCGATATTGCCCTGCGCCGAAGCCGCTGCAGAACAGGCTGTAGTTAAATCGTATCCTAAAGAGGTCAGATAAAGTACAGCACAGATAAAAATAAACAGGTATAAGCAGACAAAGGCCACAATTCTGTTGATCAACTGTCGTGAAATCACCTGTTCCCCTACCCTGACAGGGGTAATTTCCCACGGTCTGACCGCCTTTCTTAATTCGCGCAGCAGATATTTACCTACCACCAAAATCCTGATCTGCTTTAAGCCACCGGCAGTGGAACCTCCGCATCCACCGACAAACATCAACAGTAATAACAACAGGCGTGCAAATTCGGGCCAGCGGTCAAAATCAGTACTGGCGAAGCCGGTGGTTGTAACCACTGAAGAAACTTGGAATACAGCATGGCGAAAAGCAGCCTGCGGACCGTAATCTAAAGGCAGCAAAAAAATGACCAGCAAAAGTGTCGCCACCACCACCAGCTTTAAATAAAAGCGTAATTCTTCATCTTTAAACACCCGCCGCACCCTGCCCAGCAATAGATAGTAATACAGAGCAAAGTTTACGCCTGCCAGCAGCATGAAGAACGCAATTACCCATTCCGCAGCAGGATTGGCAAAACCGGCTACACTGGCGTTTTTTGTGGAAAAGCCACCCGTGGCCATGGTGGCAAAGGCATGTGTGAGAGCATCAAAAAAGGAAAAACCTACTGCATTAAGGATAATTGTTTGCGCTGCCGTTAAAGCAGTGTAGATCAACCATAACACCTTGGCAGAATTGGCAATCCCGGGTGTCACAGTCTGCGTCAAAGGCCCCGGTGTCTCCGCCTGTACCAATAGGGCGCCACTAACCCCTAAGCGTGGGAAAACAGCAACAAATAAAACGATAATACCCATGCCACCAAGCCAATGTGTCAGCGCACGCCACAATAAGATAGACTGCGGCTGCTGCTCCACAGAAGCTATGACGGTTGCACCGGTCGTGGTGAATCCTGACATTGCCTCAAAATAGGCATCAATCATGGTAGGCACACTGCCGGCAAAATAGTAAGGCAGGGCACTAAAGAGTGACACAAGCAGCCAGGCTATAGTCACAAAAGCAAAACTCTCCTCCCGCCGCAGCTCAGCAGGCGGCTCTCCCGCACGCAGCAGCAGCCAGGCCGTACAAATTGTCAGCACAACGACCATGCTGAAATCTAAGCGTTCTGCGCCTTTTTCCCACATTGCCCACAGCAAAGGGATAAGCATGGCGAAAGCTAAATAGAGCAAAACAGAACCCAACAAATAATTTATACTACGCCATTTCATGGCCGACCCAACCTAAACTGCACTTTATTTCTCTTTTCCTCAGCCAGCAGGGAAGCACCGGCTGCGCTCAAACCGTGCGGCAGCAGTAATACCAAGTGGTCTCCTGCCTGTATGCGTTCAGCGGTAAATGGTGCTGTGAAACGGCCCTGTCTTACCAGGGCTCCCCAGATCATCTCATCAATGAGGCGATCTTTGCCAAAACGTTTATTTATTAGCGGCATCCCTGCCTGCACAACTACCTCCAGTGCCTGCACCGGACCGCAGCCGATAATGGCAAAGTTTTGCCACGGAGGCGGCTGCAGTAAGCGCAGCACCTGTTCCGCCACAAGAGTTTTCGGCGCCACAATATTATGCAGCTCTGCAGTCCGCAGGGCAATTTGACTGGAGTGATTTCGTGCTACCACGATAATGTTTTGTATACCGAGACTCTTTGCCAGTAACGCCGACATCAGGTTGAGCAAATCATCATCACCGGCGGCAGTAAAGCAGTCAGTGGTGGCATTAACAACTGCACTTAAAAAAGTATGCTCTGCCGTTTCACCATGAAAAACTTGTGACTGCGGCAGTCTCTCTGCCACTTTTTCACAGCGTGTCAGTTCATGATCAAGCAAAACATTTTCCAGATCAGGCACTTCTTTCCCCAAGAGGTCGGCAATTTGTTCTCCCAGCCGCGAGCCGCCCCCTATCAAGACTCGCTGCGGAAGTCTAACCTGTTCCTGTGGCGGCAGCCACTGCTGCCTGCGTAAGGCATCACCAATCAGATAAACTTGATCACCTGCAGCCAAAACAAAATCGCGCGAACGAGCCTTAGTTTCACCCCCTCTGGTAACGGCACAAACAGCAGCCTGCCCCGGTAGTTCAAGCTGCTGCACTTTTTGCCCCACCAGGGGGGAGGATTTTGCCAGCGTAAACACTACAAGAGCTACACGGCCGCCAACAAAGTTTAAGCTGGCCACCAGCCCCGGATTTACAATCTGCTTGACAACAGCCTGCGCAGTCAACATAATTGGATGCAGCAGTATATCAACAGCTTTAAATTCTGCTCGCAAAAGATGATTTTCTTCCCAGTAGTCAGGCTGCTTGAGACAGGCTGCTGCCCTGCTGCTGCCCAGCTTTTTTGCCGTCAAGGCGGCAAGCAGATTTATTTCATCAACGCCTGTTGCCGCCACAAACAGGTCTGCCCTACTTACCCCCCCCGCCAAGAGTGTTTGGAGCGAGGAGGCATCGCCAAGGAGTACCTGTCCGTCTATCTGCTGCTGCAGCCAGTCTGCCCGGCTGCAGCAGCTCTCGATCACTACCACTTCGTGGGTGGCTGATAATAGCACTGCTAATTCTTTTCCGGTTTCGCCGCCGCCGGCAATAACAATACGCATCTCATCCCTCCGCTGCCTCTTTGTCTGCAGGGCCATGCTTGCATCACTACAGTCCCTTAGACATAAAAAAAAATCGATCGGGTTGGCTCATCTCCGCAAGCAGAAGATTTACTGGTTTTAAATTGGTTTATTAATATATATGAGGCAGCCCAAGATAATTGATAGAAAACAGATTTATTAACAAGTTATAAAGACCATGACTCTGATTATATTAAAGGCAGGTAAATTGCAGTAAATATGCGAAGTATTAAGAGATCTGCCACAGCATAAATCTTTTATCAGGGAGGAAATATGAAACACGTACTACGCTTAGTAAAAATGGCAAAACCTTACTGGTGGCTGCTGATTATTACCGGCTTTAGTCTGCTTGTCATCACCGGTCTCAATCTGATTGCCCCCTATTTGATCATGAGATTAACTGACATACTTACTGAACTGACTGTTCGCCCTGAGTCCCTGACTGAGGTTCGCACTCTTGCCCTGATCTTAAGTGGTCTATATATCTGCCGGGCTCTGTTCACTTTTTTCTATCGCTATTTAAGTCATCTGGCGGCTTGGAAGCTGGTGGCAGAGATGCGGGTAATCGTTTATAACCATCTGCAGAAACTGTCCATGCGTTACCATGACGATAAACAAACAGGTCAGTTGATGTCGCGTACTACTAATGATACAGCAACATTGGAAGTACTGATCGCACACGCAGTGCCCGATTTAGCTGCTAACCTGCTGATTCTCGTGGGAGTTACCATTATTCTTTTTGTCATTCACCCCACTTTAGCCTTACTCACCTTAATACCGGTGCCCATTTTACTGTACAGCGGCTTCTTTTTCACCAAAAAAGTCCGTCCCTTTTTCCGTACTGCCCAGGCCGCTGTTGCCGATTTGAATGCCGTCCTGCAGGATAATCTGTCCGGTATGCGGGAAATTCAGGTTTTTAACCAACAGCGGAAAGAAAAAATGAGAGTTGCTGAAAAAGCAGCCAATCATGCACAAGCCATCCTCCATGCTTTAAAATTAAGTGCCCTCTTTCATCCGGCCGTAGAAATGGTCAGTGCTTTTGGGACAGTTATTGTCGTAGGCTTCGGCGGTGTGCTGGCTCTGCAGGGCAGCCTCACCATAGCAGATATTGTCGGCTTTTTAATGTATTTAACGCTTTTTTATCAGCCCATTGCCACCCTGGCCAGGGTCACGGAGGACTTACAGCAGGGCATCGCCGGCGCAGAAAGAGTTTTTGAAGTGCTTGATACTGAACCGGATATCCGGGACAGCAAAAATGCCCTAACCCTAACTGTTTGTGCGGGACAGGTAAGGTTCGAGCATGTCTCCTTCCACTACCAGGAAGAACTCCCGGTATTAAAAGATATCAGCTTTACGGCAGATCCGGGTGAGATGATTGCTTTAGTCGGACCGACAGGTGTGGGTAAAACTACCATCATCAGTTTACTGGCACGCTTTTACGATCCCGTGCAGGGAGCCATCTATCTGGATAACTATAACATCAAGGATCTCACCCTGGCTTCTCTGCGCGATCAAATCAGTATCGTGCTGCAGGACGTCTTTTTATTCAACGGCACGGTGGCTGAAAATATAGCATACGGCGTCAAAGCATGCACACAGGCCGAAATTGTTAAAGCAGCTCAAATTGCCAAAGCTGATGATTTTATTCAGGAACTGCCGGAAGGATATGACACTTACATTGGCGAGCGCGGCGTTAAGCTGTCCGGGGGGCAAAAGCAGCGGCTGGCCATTGCCCGCGCCGTACTGCGTGATACCCCCATTCTCATTTTGGACGAAGCAACTGCTGCTGTAGACGTGGAGACAGAAGCAAAAATTCAGCAGGCTATTCAGGAGTTGGTCGGTACCCGTACCATTATCGTTATTGCCCACCGCCTTTCCACCGTCAAACGTGCCAATCAGATTCTTGTTCTCGCAGACGGGCAGATAGTAGAAAGGGGCACCCACGAGGAACTGCTGCAGCAAGCCGGTCTCTACAAAAAGCTCTGCACAGAATCAGGCTTAACATAAGCTGAAACCTGCACAGATAACCCCTTCCCTGCTCCGGCATGGTCTTCTGCCAACACTCTGCCTGCCGGGCACATGAAGCTGTTCATCAGGGCAGAAGTAAATCAGCTTCACCACAAAGGAGGTATAGTTAAGATGTATAAAGCATTAACTATAGCCGGTTCAGATTCCGGTGGAGGAGCCGGCATTCAGACTGATTTAAAAACATTTGCCGCTCTGGGTGTCTATGGTACCAGCGCCATTACCGCACTGACGGCACAAAACACCCTCGGTGTACACGGGATCCATCCTGTTCCTGCCGCTTTTGTCGCTGCACAAATGGAAGCCGTGCTTTCCGACATACAGATTGACGCCGCCAAAACCGGGATGCTGGGCGATGCAGAATTGATTACCATGGTAGCGGAAGTACTCAGCAAATATAATGTACGTAAGCTGGTTATCGACCCGGTGATGGTTGCAGAAAGTGGTGATCGACTGCTGCCGGCAGCCGCTGTAGAGACTTTATGTAAAAAATTGTTCCCTTTGGCTATGGTGATTACACCAAATTTACCCGAAGCCGGTGTTTTATTGGACCGCGAAATCAAAACAGTAGATGAGATGATCTGGGCCGCACAGGAGCTGCACCGTTTCGGCAGTCAGACTGTGCTGGTCAAAGGCGGCCACCTGCCTGGCGAAGAAATGGTTGATGTTTTCTATGATGGAGACACTATTCACCTTTTTCGCGAGCAAAAGCTGCCCACGAAACATACCCATGGCAGTGGCTGTACCTATGCCGCAGCCATTACTGCCGGGTTGGCCAAGGGCCAGTCTCCGTTGGCAGCCGTAAAGGCAGCCAAAAGTTTTATCACAAAAGCCATCGCCCACGGTCTTGATGTCGGACAGGGCTACGGTCCCACTAATCCTATGGCTGTGCTGTTGACCGCAGATTGTGCAGACAGCAGTCAACATTAACTATAAATAATACAGACTGCCGGCGTGGGCCAGTTCAGTGTCGGGAAAAATTGCCTGGGCTTCTGCCAATGCTAAGCGGGGATCCCGTTCCGGGTTGTGGTGGGTCAGCACCAGTCTTTTCACCTCTGCTTCTTTGGCCACAGCAGCGGCTTGAAAGGCAGCCAAATGGTTAACTTTCCCCTGCTGTAGATCACTCTTTAAATAATTTGCCTCGCAGAGGAAAAGATCCGCTCCCTGCGCGGCTGCAGTTAATCCTGGAAAAAATTCAGTATCGCCGCTGTAGACTATTTTTTTTCCCCTTGCTGTCACGGTAATTACATAATTTGGCACACCATGTACACCTTTTATAAAGGTAAACCGCATGCTGCCAAAGGATAAAGCTGTCCCTGCAGACAGCGGCCGGCTTTGCAGATACTGCTTGTACGTTAGCCGGTTGTATTCTTCCTCCGGCTGTGGCGGCGCATATACCTGTAGCGGTAAGGCAGAAGCATGCTGCTCTTCCTGCATCTGCAGCGCATAGCGTAAAATCATTAAATCACTCAGATGATCACTGTGTAAATGGCTTAAAATAACGGCAGTCAGCTCCCAGGGCTGACAAAAATAACGCAGACGGCTGAGCACGCCGTTTCCACAGTCCAGCAGCACATTCACCTCATCATCCTGCAGCAGATAGCCGGAACAGTTTTGACCTGCTGCCGGATACGGACCGTAACAACCTAAAACCGTCAACCGCAAAACAATACACCCCCAGATTATTTTTTTGCTGATGTTGGGACTATTCTTGTTGTTTGTATATTTTTTTATCCCCTTCTAATAATAAAAACACCTAAACTAATAAATTTATTATTTTTAAAGCAGCCTGGCAAAAAATTCTCTTTCTTGAATTGGCAGTCCTGCCAAAGTTTTAGCGGTAATTATTTTTAGAATAGACAAATACTAAAAACACAGAGCTAAAAAACACCTGGGGGGTGTAAAGCAGATGTTATTTCAGCCAGAACCATGGAAAAGCGGTGATCCTGACGTGGAAATAGCGGAAGAGATGTCAGCCATGGAAGCTCTGGAGCCACCTTTTGAACCGTCCGGCCCTAAACATGAATCATTACTACGCCGCTATTGGGAAAGATTAGTCCGTAATTACCACAGGTGAGGAACGTGCCGACTTTATGTATTGCCGTACATGATGAAATGTTAGCCGCAGCTTTAGCGGTACCAAAAATCAGGCGGCCGTTAAATCCAGAGGAAGTTTTGCAGACACGCGCCTTAAGGTACCAGCGAGGGAACGCTCCCTATCCCGCTTGGTACCTTTTTGGCTGCCGCCGCAAAGGTGTGGCAGGACTGGTGGACGGTTATGCCCGTCAAGCCTCCGTCTTTTTACTCCCAGAAAGTTTATTAACTGCCGATGTAACGGCAGATTATCTGGATGTTCAATTCTGCACCCTTTCCCGGTCTTTACTCAGCAAATTCAAAAGCAGAGGCATCAAGATCTTTGGTTATCTGCCTGAAGAATTTGCCTCAAAAGCATTTCTGGCGGCTGCACTGGCAGATAATGGCGGCAAGCATTTCTTGCCGCTGCAGCGTACATATGGGAAAGACAGCAGTCCGGACTTGCCGCCCGGCGAACAGTCGGTCTGGATTGTTAAGTCTCCCTATGGTGCCGCCGGCAATAATAGTGATGGCACCCCTTATACGGTATGGCAAAAAGCCGTTTTAGAGGAAAACCTGCCCTCACTGTTGGCAGCCCTGAACAAGGAAGACAAGCTGATCTGCAGTGAATTTGTCATCACTGCCGATCCTTATGCTCACCATGCCGATCATGTTGTGCATAAAATGCCCTTTGTGGCAGACGGTCAGGCGGCCGTACCCTATGGCCGCTGCTGTCAAAGATTTATTTATCGTTGTAACTGGCAGGCACTTGCGGAGCGCGGCAGCTTACCCCTGGGCGAATTTATAGGCACACCGGAAATCACGACCGGGGATATCAGCCGGATAGACGCCTTTCCCGATTTTGTGGAAAAACTCTCATTTCAGCGGGGACGCCTGATGCTGTCGGTAGATTTTATCATCCCCCCTGACGGCAGACCACGATATTTGGAAACAAATAAACTGGCTGCTACCTTTGCAGAACAATTCGACCCCCTACTGCCACCATTGATAGATTATTATGCCCGTTTACCGTTAAATAACTGAGCAGTCAGCAACGAGACCTTAAAAAAACCCCCTGCCTTTACTGTGCAGGGGTTTTAGGTTGCTTGTTGTCCACCGCCCTCTTTTTCCGCGGGCAAAAAAACAGAGCACTGCTGACTATGATCACAAGGGATAATAACAAAAGGGCCAACTGCGGCTGTTGAACCCAGGACAGCAGAGCAGCAAGGATGGACGTAATGACATAGGAAAAGCCGATGGCGGCAGCACAATAAATCATGCCGCCAACCGCTGTATAGATAACAAATTTTCTGAACTGCATGCGCATAGCCCCCGCCGGAATTGAGGCCCAAGTACGTGTGGTACCAAACAACTGCGCAAATAGAATTGCCAGCTCTCCCCACCGCCGATAATACTCCAGATAGCGGTTTTGCCCCCGACTTTTTTTTCCTCTGCTTAAACAAGAAGCGTCCAACCGAACTGCTTCCGTAGCCAATAAAATAACTGACTGTACTGCCCAAAGTTAACCCGGCAGTAGTAATCAGCAGTACCTGGAGAAAGGAGGCTTGGCCGGAACTAATTAGTGAACCTGCAGTTAAAGCCACTACCGCAGAAGCAAAAGGAATACCAATACTCTCAAGAAACATGCCAATCCCTAAACCCCAAACCCCGTGCTGCTGAATAAAGTTATTTAAGTTATGTGCCAATGTCGTGCCCATCTGTCTCCCTCACATATTTACACAAACTTAGCGCGTTAATTTTACCATTTATACAGGGTGATAACAATTAATTTATTCTTATTCTTTTATAATATGATATAATAGCGGTTAGAATACAGCTGGAGGTTAGATATGGAAATTATCAGCATCCCAGCCCAAGCCGCGCTTAAATATGGACAGCTTTGGGATGGTCTGTCAGCCAAGATAAAAAACAGCGGCACCCTTTTCATAAACAATGGGGTCATCGCCCTTGAAAATAGCAGTCTGCCGGTGTCACAACCGGTTTGGGATTTCAGCCAGGCCACCATCCTGCCGGCCCTAATTGATACCCATATTCACCTGGCTTTTCCCGAAAAAGAGATTTTCTCTTTTTCGGCGCGGGCACAAAGCTATCTTACTGCCGGTGTAGGCATTGCCCGTGATGGCGGCACCTGCCTGGGCGGCATTACTACCGCTGTGCCCCTGCTGCTCCTGCAGTCCCATTATGCCCTCTATAAAAAAGGTACTTACGGCTCAGCACTGGGCAGGGCAGTGTCAAGCCTGTCTGAGGCTTTACAAGCTGTGGACAAGCTGGCGGCAGCAGGTGCGGCGCAGATAAAAGTCGTTGCTTCCGGTATCTTCAGTTTTTCCAGCTACGGTAAAACGGGAGCAGCTACTTTCACCGCAGCCGAACTAAAGGCCATAGTGGAGCGAGCACAAAGCCATGGGTTGCCCGTTATGGCCCATGCCAGCGGCGATGAAGCTGTCCGGCGCTGTCTGGAGGCCGGTGTTACCAGCATTGAACATGGCTATTTTATGTCCCACGCTACCCTGCGGGAACTGGCTGCAAGCGATGCTTACTGGGTACCAACCCTTTCTCCGGTTAATGCACAGCTGGCAGAGCCGGCATTGTTTGCGGCGCTGACGCCAAATATGCGTCATGTGATCCTGCGCTCACTGCTGAGACACCAGGCTTTAATTGCTGAAGGAGCAGCCTTAGGTGCCACCATAGCTGCCGGTACAGACGCCGGTGCACCCGGTGTTCTGCATGGAGCTTCACTGATAGAAGAGATCCTGCTTTTACATAACGCCGGGCTGACTAAATTAAAAGCTCTGCAGGCAGCCACCAGTCTGGCAGCCCAGGCCTGCGGCTTAACTGCGGCAGGAAGTATAGCTCCCGGCAAAAAACCGTATCTATTGGCTGTCAAGGGCAATCCTCTGCAGGATTTAAACGTCTTACGCCAACCCCTGGCGCTGTTCATTCCTGCCGCCTAAGAGCTGCCCTTGTGTTTACTGCGGCCGCTGCAGGGTAAACTAAAGGAAAAAATGGGGTTGAGCTGATGCTGGAACAAATCTGCCCTTACTGTAACGGTTTAGAGGAACTGCATCTTAGCTGTCCCGCTTGTGGCGGCAGGATGACAGATAACGGAGCCTTGCAAAACATTTTGGGACCTTACGCACCTTATGAAGAAAACAGTCAACTCCGCGGGCAATGCGGTTGTATTCATCAGTTATTCTGTCCCGAATGTGAACTGCTGCTGCAGCTGGCTGTACCACAATAACCCTTCGTCAAAAAACGGACTTAACGGGAAACACACTGAGCATCACAGATACTGGAGGGATAGAGAGATGCAAACACGTATCATTGATCACAGCGAGGCGGAAGCTTTCGATCAATTCGTAGCAAATTCAGCTTATGGCGATATGCTGCAGACCTATAGTTGGGGAGAAATTAAAAAACCGGACTGGGAACCGCTGCGGGCCGTTGTCGAAGACGATCAGCAGCAGATCTGTGCAGTAATGTCTATCCTCTTCCGACGCATTCCCATCATAAATCGTACCATTGCTTATGTCCCCAGGGGGCCCGTCTTTGCCGACACGGCAGATGCGCAGCTGATTAATTATACTTTGGAGTCCTTAACAACTTTAGCCCGTGAGCGCGGTGCCATTCTGATCAAGATTGATCCGGCAATTCCGGAAGGTGAACTATCGACACAAGTCCTGCAGGAAAACAGCTTTCATTTAACAGGAACGGATCATGATTTCGGCGGCACACAGCCGCGCTACACCTTTCGTTTGTCCTTAACAGGCAGTGAAGAAGAAATCTTCGCCCGTTTTTCCAAAAAAATGCGCTATAAAATCAGGTACGGCCCGAAAAACGGTCTGATTTTTCGCAGCAACGAGGAAACAAGTATTGCTGATTTTTATACAGCCCTTTCCCAAACCGGCGAACGTAATGATATTATGACGCGTTCTCCCGAGTATTTTCAACGCGTCTATGATATTTTAAAAAAGGATGACCGCGTCCTGCTCTGCACAGGCTATATTGAAGATGAGCCGGTTATTTCCTCTCTGACCTTTGCTTTAGGCGATAAAGCATGGGCAGTTTACGGCGGGCAAACTAATAAATATCGTAAATTCTATACTTATCACGCCATGAATTGGGAGCGCATTAAATGGGCCCATCGTAAAGGCGCTGCCTGGTTTGATTTTTACGGGGTACCGGGTAATGTTGATGAAGATCATCCACTTTCTGGACTGTATTATTTTAAACAAAGCTTTGGCGGCGATTATGTGGCCTTTATCGGTGAATGGGATAAACCGCTCTCCTCAACCTTTTATTGGTTATGGGAAACGGCTCTGCCCCGTTATCGTACCTTACTGCATCGACTCTTTCGCCGTCAACCCGAAAGTTAAAGCCGCTTTACAGGCTGTGTAAAGCGGCTTTTTTACTGGATAAAAAATGTCTCCACGGCTTTTCTGTCAGAATAAGGCACATGTTGATCACCAATCAACTGGTAAGTTTCATGTCCTTTGCCGGCTAAGAGGACAATATCCCCCTTTTCGGCTATGGATAAAGCATAACGAACAGCTTCCTGCCGGTCCGGCAGTACAACCGGTAAACGTTCCATCCCTGTTAAGATTTGACGAATTATCTCTTCGGGTGATTCGGAAGCCGGGTTGTCAGAAGTGACAATGACCACATCGCTGTACAGTTCGGCAATACGCCCCATTACCGGTCTTTTATGGCGATCGCGGTCACCGGGGCAGCCAAATAAAGTAATCAGTTTACGGTGCGGTACTTTACTCAAAGTCTGCAGTACTTTTTCCAAAGCGTCCGGGGTGTGAGCAAAATCTATAAAAATACTGAATTCCTGCTGATAATTAACTGCCTCCAACCGCCCGGGTACAGTCTCCAGAGTATCAATGCCGTCACAAATTGCCTCCACGCTAATCCCTTCCGCCAAGGCTGCTGCCACAGCAGCCAGGGCATTATAAACATTAAACTCGCCCGGCAGGTGGACATTTAATTCAAACTCTAAATTTTGATAGCGTACTACTACTAAGGTACCGTCAACACTGCTGCCGGCGATAAAACCCTGCACATCAGCTCCGTTCTGTAAACCATAAGAGAGCACGGGCACATCGACCAGCGAAAGCAGCTGCCTGCCATATAGATCATCTGTATTGATAATAGCCTGCGGGCGGCCGTCTTCTTCCGGCTTTAACAGCCTGAACAGCCGAGCTTTAGCCTGAAAATATTCTTCCATACTGTGATGAAAATCCAGATGGTCATGACTAAGGTTAGTAAAAACAGCAGTATTAAACTCAACATGTTCCACACGCTTCCAGGTTAAAGAATGGGATGATACCTCCATGGCCACATGCCGGATCTGTCGTTCCTGTATTTCCTGGAATGTTCTGTGTAAATCAAATGATTCCGGTGTCGTCAGACCGCCGGGCAGGTATTCCTGATCTATCTGAATACCGACTGTGCCGATGACGGCACAAGGACGTGCAGCGGCTCTGTAAACAGCCTGCAGGAAATGGGTAGTGGTAGTCTTACCATTGGTACCTGTTACCCCCACCACATGCAGTTTGCGGCTGGGATGATTAAAAAACTGATCTGATAAATAGGATAAGGCATGACGTGTATCTGCAACATAAACTACAGGCACAGGTAAATAGAGCGGTTTTGTCGCCACCACCGCTGCTGCTCCCCTTTGCACAGCCTGTCCGGCAAAAAGATGGCCGTCTACCCGTAACCCTTCCAGGCAGACATAAACATCGCCGGGGTTAACATAACGTGAATCGTGGGTAATACCCTGCACCTCCACATCCAGATCATCAGCTGACTGCTGCGGATAATTCTCTAACAACTGGGACAGTTTCACAACTTCACCCCTCTCTGCTGCTAAACATGCAAACAGAATCAGACACCGGGCTGCAGCAGTCCGGTGTCTCAGATAGTCTACATTTATGCACCCTTACTCTTATTTTTTTTGTTTTTATAATCCTCGTAAACATAGATCAATTCTTTGTCGAATAAAGTACGTTTTAAATCAATGGCGGCTGAACGCACCAGTGGCAGCAGTTCAGCTGCTTCCTGCTGAGTCAGATTAATACCGTATTCCTTAAATTTGGCCAGAATTGCCGCACTGCCGGAATGTTTGCCAATGACAATTTGCCTCTGCAAACCGACTTCCTCCGGTTGAAAGACTTCATAGGTCGCCGGGTTTTTAATTACCCCGTCCGCATGAATGCCTGATTCATGGGCGAACATATTGGTGCCAACGATGGGAATATTGACAGGCAGTTCGCGCCCTGAGGCCAGGGCAACATATTCTGAGAGCTCACGTAAATCTCGGGGATTTACCTTGACATCAATACCAAACAGGTACTTCAGTGCCATGGCCACTTCGGCCAGCACCGCATTACCGGCACGCTCGCCTAAACCGTTGACCGTTACACCGACCAGTGTGGCACCGGCTTTAACACCGGCCAGGGAGTTGGCCGTAGCCATACCAAAGTCATTATGCGTATGCATTTCAATGGCCATCCCTGTGCTTTCATGCAGCTCCTTAATGAGCTCAAAAGTCTTAAATGGTTCCAAGATCCCAACCGTATCACAAAAGCGGAGTCGGTCTGCTCCCGCCTCTTTGGCACGATTGGCAAACTGCACTAAGAAATCCATGTCGCTGCGTGAAGCATCTTCAGCGTTCACAGAAACATACTTATCATGTTTTTTGGCAAACTCTACTGCTTTGGCCATGCTGTCCAGGACCCAGTCACGGGTTTTCTGCAGTTTATACTTAATGTGAATATCAGAGGTGGAAATAGAAATAGCCAAAGCATCGGTGCCGCAGTCCAGGGACTGTTTAACATCATTGATGTCAGCGCGGTTCCAGGCCATTATACTGGCATCCAGTCCCAGATCCACAATGGCTTTAATAGCTTCTTTTTCTTCACCGCCCATGGCGGGAATACCTACTTCCAGCTGATGAACCCCGATGGCATCGAGCATTCTCGCTATACGCACTTTTTCTTTATTGGAAAATACGACCCCGGCCGTCTGTTCACCATCACGCAAGGTTGTATCAACTAACATCACCTGCTTGTCAGCAAGGCCCTGTAAAAACCTATTCATCTTTTGTCCTCCTCATTAACTACTTAGACAACTAGTAAGAATAATCTATCTTATGTCTGCTGCTGGATATTGACTGTGTCTTTTGTGAAAAAATTACTAGGCTGCTAACATTGTAACGAAACAGTTTTCTTCTGTCAATGGTCAGCGAATCTGCCCGTTTCCGTTAATAATAAATTTAGTGGCAGTTAAGGCCAGCAGCCCCATCGGTCCCCTGGCATGCAGCTTTTGCGTAGAAATACCCATTTCCGCGCCTAAGCCAAACTCAAAACCATCCGTGAAGCGCGTTGAGGCATTAACATACACTGCAGCAGCGTCAACCCGGGCCTGGAATTGGCGGGCATGGTCATATAAAGCTGTAACAATAGCCTCAGAATGTCCGGTACCATAGTGATTAATATGGTTGATTGCCTCATCTAAGGAGGAAACAACTTTAACGGCCAGGATTAAATCTAAATATTCAGCCATCCAGTCTTCTTCCGTGGCTGCCTTTACCCGCTCGTCATACTGTTGTGTCACTTCACAGCCACGCACCTCTACCCCTGCCTCAAAAAGCTGCGGCAGAATCAGGGGCAGGAATTTATCGGCAATGTCCCGGTGTACAAGCATCGTCTCCATGGCATTGCAGACGCCCGGCCGCGCAGTTTTCGCATTCATGGCAATGCTGGCTGCCATAGACAGATCAGCGCTGGCATCAATAAAAGTATGACAAACACCGGTGCCCGTTTCAATGACGGGCACACTGGCGTGCTCGATCACAGTTTTTATTAAAGAAGCACCGCCGCGGGGGATAAGTACGTCCAGATAGCCATTTAAGCGCAGCATTTCCCGCACCGCGGCACGATCGGTATCTTCAATCATACTGATCACGGCGGCCGGCAGTCCTGCCGCTTCTACAGCCTGTCGCAGTATTCTTACTAAAGCTTTATTGGAATTAATCGCCTCTGAGCCGCCGCGCAGCAGCACCGCATTGCCTGCTTTCAGTGCCAGGGAGGCTGCATCAACGGTAACATTGGGGCGTGCTTCATAAATAATCCCCACTACACCCAAGGGCACCCGTACCTGTCCCACCT
This sequence comes from Bacillota bacterium, assembly GCA_012522335.1. Lineage (GTDB taxonomy): Bacteria > Bacillota > Dethiobacteria > Dethiobacterales > Dethiobacteraceae > UBA9865. The sequence continues at coordinate 14,610 of JAAYKP010000129.1, read as the reverse complement.
GCAGACCATTGGGTCGTATCGTCATACCCGTAACTTCACCGATGGGATCGGACAGCGCAACCAGCTGATGTAAGCCTTCTACCATCCCGGCAATTCGCTCCTCATTTAAGAGCAGACGATCATAGAGAGCTTTTGTATAACCCGGTTTTTGCCTAAAAGCTTCCAGGTCCCGGGCATTAGCTGCCAGCACCTCGTCCTGATGTTCTGTCAAAGCTTTAGCCATCGCCAACAACGCTTCATTCTTTTGATCGGTTGTTGCTGCTGCCAGATGTACAGCCGCGGCCTTGGCTTCTGCCGCTATACGGACTACCTCACTCATGTTAACACTCCCCTTTTTACGGCAGTCAACTAACCTTTGACTACCATATTATTTCTATGTACTGCTTCCGCACATTCTCTTTGCAGCACTGCTGCTGCCTGTTCTGTACGTAAACCCTTTATTCGCTGCAGTTCCTCCGCACTGTAATTAACCAAGCCGCGGGCAAATTCGGTACCGGCGCTATCTTTAATCGCCACCAGCTCACCCTGGCTAAAATCGCCCATTACCTGCACAATGCCGCTGGGCAGCAGGCTTTTGCCCTCTGTTAAGAGTGCTTTTTGCGCTCCGGCGTCCACCACCAGACAACCACGGAGCTGCTGACCATAAGCAATCCAGCGCTTGCGGCTTTCCAGCATCTTATCGCGGGCACCAAACAAGGTACCTACATCTGCCCCGTCGATAATTCTTTGCAGAATATCCGGCTCCCTGCCGTTGGCAATCACCATCTGCACGCCGGAATTGCCGGCTATCTCTGCCGCCGTCAGTTTTGTAATCATGCCGCCGGTGGCCAATGTTTCATCGGTACCGCCTGCCAGTTCCTTGATTGCCGGCGTCACTTCTTCCACATATTTTATCCGTTGGGCAGAAGTATCACGCTTGGGATTGGCAGTATATAAACCGTCAATATCTGAAAGTATGATCAGTAAATCTGCAGAAATAATACTGGCCACCATGGCCGATAAAGTGTCATTATCACCAAACTCGATTTCTTCTACCGCCACAGTATCGTTTTCATTGATGATGGGGATCGCCCCGTACCGTAACAAAGCCTGTAAGGTATTGCGGGAATTTAAATAGCGTTTGCGGTCATTCACATCGTCTCTGGTCAGCAAAACCTGAGCCGCAATCAGGCCGTACTCAGCAAACAGTTTTTCGTACATTTGAATCAGCAGGCCTTGCCCAATGGCGGCCAGAGCCTGCTTTTCCGGCATGCTTTGCGGTTTTGCCGTCAACCCCAGACGCCCGATGCCGGCAGCCACTGCCCCCGAAGTAACTAAAAGTACCTGACGTCCCTGATTAGCCAGATCGGCCAACTCCCGCACTATTTTTTCCAGCATGCGCAAATTAAGTTTGCCTGTAGCATGGGTTAAAGTTCTGGAGCCAACCTTCACCACTATTGTTTGTGCTTGATTAAGTTTTGCGCGCTGATTAGTCATGCTTTCCCAGCTCCTTTGAACGCTCAGCGGCAGCCTGCACAGCCTGCTGCAGTAAAGCGCGGAAACCACCTTTTTCCAAAGCAAATAACGCAGCCGCTGTTGTCCCGCCGGGTGAGGTAACCATTTCCCGCAAAAGTGCCGGATGTTCTGCCGTTTCTTTGACCATTAGCGCCGCACCTAAGACCGTTTCCACAGCCAGCTCCTGCGCCAGCACCCGGGGCAGACCGGCCAGAACACCACCATCGGCCAGAGCCTCCAGGAAAAGATAGACATAAGCCGGACCGCTGCCGCTAACGCCGGTCACTGCATCCAGCAGCTTTTCCGGCACTATATGTACACTGCCCATGTTTTTCAACCAGCACTCTACCAGGCGCAGATCAGTTTCTGCCACATATTGTCCGGCACTGACAGCCAGTACACCCTGCTTAATCAGACAGGGAGTATTAGGCATCACACGAATCACGCCGATTTGTGCCGGCAAAACTGCTTCGATTTGCTTAATTGTCACCCCGGCCGCCACAGAAACTACAACTTGAGGCGGCTGCAGCAGCGGTGACAGCTGCAGCAGTAATGACTGCATATCCTGCGGCTTAACTGCCAAAAAGATAAATCTGGCAGCAGCAGCCACCGCACTGATTTCCCCGGTTTTTATCCTGTAGTCTGCCGCTGCCTGCTCCAGCTTGGCAGCCTCGATATCGGCAGCAATAATTCTATCCGGTGCTGCTCCGGCAGTTAAAAAGCCCTGCAGCAGAGCACTGCCCATGGCACCTAAACCTATCAAACCGATCTGTTCAGGCACAGCCCCACCCCCACAACAGTCGAGAAGTTTTCTTTATATTTTATATCAGCCCACCCGTTTAATCAAGGAATATTGCAGCAGTACTGATCAAATAAAAAAAACCGTGTCTAAACACGGTTTACTGTTAGTTTCATAAAATTGGCAGGGGCGACGCGACTCGAACACGCAACCAACGGTTTTGGAGACCGCTACTCTACCAATTGAGCTACGCCCCTGCATGCAAATCTTATTGTAGCTTAGAATCAACATTTTGTCAAGATCCCGCTGTCAGCAGCCCTGGCTGCTTTAGACTTTTTCAAACCAAAAGAATTTGGTTTCAAAACCCAGATCTTCATCCCACTGATCAGCATGGCAGAGGCGGAGAGAAGTTTTACAAGTGCTGCAGATGACAGTAGTCTCAGCGGGATCCTCTACATCAACATAATGGCTCAAGTCTGTATTACATTCAGGGCAACACACATAGTAAAACAACCGGCTTTACCTCCTTCAGCGATCTTCACTGTTAAATTCGACAGTGAAACCTTAATTCCTTTCTAAAGATAATAATGTTGATAAAGCCAGTTAAGATGCAGGACGATAACAAAAATCCGTACAAGTAATAATCCCCTTAATGCTTTTTTCGCCAACATGGTATGCAGACATAATCTTTGCAGAAAATATAACAGCACAGCAGATATGCTCAGCGAAAAAACGATGGCCCAGGTAGGGTTAAGCTGAAAAAAGTAAGCCATTACCGGGTTTCCTTCGTTGATAACACCAAGCTGTAAGCCATAATTAGTCAGCCAGACATCTGCCAGACCGAGCAGCCAGATCATTAAAGCCATTCTCGTCCTCCAAAGCTGTTTGCTTACTAATATGGCTTAAAGGACAGAAAAAAAACCTGAAGCTGCAGTTTTTTGCAAAAAATTAAATTGGCATGGTCTTGGTATCGGTTTTCGGAATATCTTCCGGGAAATCCGGGGCATCACAGGTTAAATTGTAGGTACGGTTAATGTGAATCGATTGCTCACCCACCGTAACATTCATCATTACAGCCATGCGGTGCAGAAAGGCATCTTCTTCCGCAAACCATAGATAAACCTGCAGTTTATCTATGACAGCCTCGCTGCCGAAATGTGTTAACAGCTGCAGCGCGGGCGGTGGTATTTCTAAAAAATAAGTCTGGCAGGCGGCATTGTTTACTGTGCGGTTGCTTCCGGCTTCAACAACTATATCTTTTTCTGCCAGGAGAGTTGACAATAAATAATGTGGATCACGCAGTAAAACAGGTAATGTCTCTAGTTTGGCCGTTTTTAAATCCTGCCATCCTGCAGCCACGGCATTTTTAACAAAAAACCGCTCTTCCTCAGCAAAGATTTCTAAATCGTAACCGTCAATTTTGCCGTACATACGATCTTCATGCACCTGCCCGCTGAAGCGCAAAGAGTAGCCTGGACCGCTTTCCTCAATCACCAGCGCATAATGTTTAAACACGGCCGCGGCGGCAGCCTTTTCACTTACCTGCTCTAAAAGGGTTGGCGCAGCCTCTTTTTCCGCCCGCCTCAGCATAAATATCGTACCGCTTGTTAACAGCATCACGGCCAATGTAATCAGCAGCAGCGGCGGCAAAAAAATATTTTTTTTCTCCGGCTTCGTTTCCACGGCAGCCTGTCTCATTTAGATCATCCCCTACAAGATTCTCTTCCATTTCTATGTCCAAAGAGAAAAAAATAGAACAACCTGTCCGTAAACAGGTTGTTCTCCTCCCTTATTTATTTCTTTCCGAGAGCAGTTCGCCACCTACGCTGACATTCTCATGCTGTGTCTCACGAAAATAAATGGTGAAAGATTTTTCCGGTATGCCTGTAGCCTTACTTGCTGCAGCGGTGATTTCTTTAATCATGATTTTTTTCTTGTCGAGTTCAATTTTAGGTCCGTAGAAGAAAAATGTCGGCATGCTCATTCCTCCTTTTGCGCAAATTCCAGTATGAAAAGGTTTACTCAACCTTACTGGCAGCTTTTGCTTCCTAAACTCAACAGCAGCCCTTACACTTCGTAAATGGAGAAAATCATCTCCTCCTCTTTTTTAGTTACGCCAAACATTAAATTATATGCTTTTAAATTGCGGTTTAGAAAATCAACAACTCGGTAAAATTCCTCGTGCGGCGCCAGTTTCAGTGTTGCCAACAGCTCCAGTTTACCTTTATTCTCCATACTCAAATCCTTTCCTCCAGGTCACTCAACCATGCTCTTACTTTTTCTATCATTAAATAATGAGTCAGATCGTGCTGAATGGGGGTAATTGAAATTTTTCTTTCCCTGATTGCAGCCACATCTGTATCGTCTTCACCTTCTAATTCCACGATTTCCCCGGCTAACCAGTAATAAGTACGTCCGCGCGGGTCAGTACGCTCTTCAAAAGGATCTTTATACTGCCGCACACCTAAGCGATTGATAGCTACACCGGTGATTTCTTCCGCCGGACAGCCGGGCACATTAACATTTAATAATATTTCACCCTCTTGTTTCCGCGCCATAAACTGCTGTGCCAGCCGGGCAGTAAATTGAGCCGCAAACTCATATTGGGGATGATGGTATTCAGCCAAACTGACAGCAATGGCCGGTATGCCTAAAATAACTGCTTCAATGGCGGCGGAGACGGTACCTGAATAGAGCACATCTGTACCTAAATTTGCTCCGCGGTTGATGCCGGAGATCACTAAATCGGGTTTGTGCGGCAGCAGTGCTTCGACCGCCAGCTTAACACAATCTGCCGGTGTTCCATTTACTTTCCAGGGAGATAAATCCGGCAGATGGTGATAGATAACTTTTTCTGCCAATAGTGGGCGGTGCATAGTGATGGCGTGCCCGGTGGCACTTTGTTCATGATCCGGGGCGACAATATAAGTTTCGGCAATTTCTTTTATTTCCTGTGCCAGTGCCTGTATCCCTTCAGCAAAAACTCCATCATCATTTGTGATTAAAATTCGCATATTATCCCTCCGCTTATTGTCACTACTGCTGTTATTAGGTAAATATCGCCAGTCTCCCTTAGTATTTGGCAGGCAAGACAACTTAATACAGTATAAAAATACTGCTGGCTCAAACACTAAAAGAGCAAGGAGGTGATACAATGCACAATAAAAGAATAATTCTCTACCTCTCCCTACTTCTGGCTGCTTCCCTGCTGCTCAGCAGCTGTGCGCTTTTCCGCCGTCCGGAACCGGAACGACAGCCTGTACCACAAACACCGGTACCTGATCCTAATCTGGTGCCTCAAACACCGGTACCTAATCAGCCAAATGTTAACCAGCCGCAGGTGCCGCAGCAGCAAACGCCAAGAGTACAACCTGAAGGGCAGCCGACTCCCGATGCCATGCAGATGGCAGAAAGAATTGCCGATATTGCCACTGATGTCGAAGGTGTTGATAACTCGGTAGTCGTGGTGATTTCCAATATGGCCCTGGTTGGTATTACTCTGGAACGCGATGAAACAGCGCAGCGTGGTGAAAAAGAAATTAAGCAGGAAGTTGCCCGCCGCATTGAAAAGCGGGAACCAAGTATTGTTAATGCATATGTTTCCGCCAATCCCGATATCGTCAAACAACTGCAGGATATTTCACGCGGTATCAGAAACGGTAAACCTATTTCCACTTTCTTTGATCAAATTACCGATGTCTTGAGCCGTATGCGGGCTGAAAGCGGCGACAACCAATAACTTCAGTCATACATAAGCCTGGCTGCTGCTGGGCTTATTAAATTTGCCCCTCTTCTTCATTCACCAACAGCAAAGCACGCTGCTCTGCCTGGTAGAGAATCTCATCTTCATCCAGTGTCGTTAAGCGACCATGCTCACACAGCACCCGGCCATCTACCATAACTAAAGTAATATCTGAAGGCTGTGCTGCATATACCAGGTGGGCAATAATATTGTGCCGCGGCACCAGGTGCGGCCGCTGTAAATCAACCATAATCAGATCGGCTTTCATCCCTTCACTGATCATCCCTGCCTGCTCCAAAAAAACGGCTTTGGCACTCTCCCTGGTGGCCAGCATGAATGCGTCCGCAGCGGTAATGGCAGTAGGATCCTGGCGTACACCCTTATGCAGTAAAGCTGCCAGGCGCATCTCTTCCATCATATCTAAATTATTATTGCTGGCTGCCCCGTCAGTACCTAAACCAACAGTAATACCGCGGGCTAATAAGTCGGGCAGAGGCGCCACCCCGCTGCCCAGCTTCAGGTTGCTGCCGGGATTGTGCGCGACATGTACATCATAAGCTTTCAGGATATCCATATCTTCTTCAGTTAAATGTACACAGTGCGCGGCCAAAACCGGTCTTTCCAATACACCGGTTTCTCTCAGCAGCTGTGTCGGTGTCAGCTGATACTCCCGGCGGATCTGTTCCACCTCGTCAGCAGTTTCGGCAAGATGGATATGAAGCGGCACCTGCAGTTCTTCCTGCAGTGCTAAAACCTTTTTCAAATAAGGAGGCGGACAGGTATAAGGCGCATGGGGTCCTAACATGGTAGTTATCCTCCCCTCGGCCCTGCCCTGCCACCGCTCGACAAAGAGCCTGCTTTCTTCCAGACCGGATTCCGCTTCATCACCCACACCGACTAAACCTCTGCATAAGACGGCCCGCATGCCGGCTTCTTCTACTGCTTCCGCTACCTGATCCATAAAAAAGTACATATCGGCAAAAGTTGTGGTGCCGCCCTTAATCATTTCGGCCAGGGCCAGTTTTGTACCCCAATATACATCCTCTCGCTTGAGACGTGCTTCAATAGGCCAAATACGCTTTTCCAGCCAGTACATTAAAGGCACATCATCAGCATAAGAACGAAGCAAAGACATGGCCGCATGCCCATGGGCATTGACAAAACCCGGTGCTACTACTTTGCCCCGCCCGTCTATAATCTGTGAAAAGTCCTCCTGCCAGTCTTGGCGGGGACCTACATAGGTAAAGACTTGCCCGTCAATCACCACATCAGCATCTTCCAAAATTTCCGGCTCTGTATGGGACGTAATTACAGTTGTCTGCCGAATAAGAGTTCTCACTGTCTCTCCTCCCTTTTTAACCCCGGTCCATAAGCGGTCAGATAAAATTCACGCATGATCTCAATCTCATCCTGGCTTATTTCCCGGATCGGGCCTAACGTTTTGGCGTGGAGCGTTACCTGTGCAGCTTTTTCCACAATCCGGCAAACAGTTAGTGCCTCGTTTAAACTTTTTCCTATACCCACCAGACCATGGTTGGCCAGCAGCACCGCATTTTTCTCGCCTAAGGCCTCTAATGTCCGCTGTGCCAAGGCTTCGCTGCCCGGCAGCGCATAAGCTGCTACCGCCACACCACCGCCGACAATCTGCACCAAATCTTCCACTACCGGTGGGATAGGCTGATTGGCTACAGCAAAAGCTGTGGCATAAATACTGTGCGTATGGACTACGGCAGCGCAGTCAGGCCGCCCCGCATAGATAGCTGCGTGGAGCCGCCACTCCGTCGACGGCTTCCAGGGACCATAGGCCTTGCCTGTCGTCAATTCTACTTTTATTAAGTCTTCCGCCTGCAAACAGTCGTAAGGCATGCCGCTGGGAGTAATCCAAAAAAAATCATCTTCACGGGTCGAAACATTACCCCAGGTACCCAGAACTAAATGCTCCTGACAAAGTGACTGCACTGTCTGCAGTATTTCTGCCCGACAATCCCTCATTTTCACTCTCCCACCACGGCAGCAACAGCTGTCTCCGTCGGCTGTTCAATAATGCCCCGTTCCGTAATAATGGCGGTAATCAGTGCTGCCGGTGTCACATCAAAAGCAGGATTGTAGCACTGAATTCCTTCCGGCGCAATCCTGGTCCCGGCAAAATGGGTTAATTCGCGATCACTGCGTTCTTCGATGGGTATGTGGCTGCCGTCCTGCAGGCATAAATCAAAAGTGGAGACAGGGGCAGCAACATAAAAGGGAATCTTGTGTGCCTGGGCCAGGACGGCCAAAGTATAGGTACCGATTTTATTGGCCACATCACCGTTAGCGGCAATACGGTCAGCACCCACAATAATCAGGTCCACTTTTCCCTGCTGCATGAGAAAACCGGCCATATTGTCGGCAATTAAAGTCACCGGAATTTGCTCCTGGACCATTTCCCAGGTCGTCAGCCGGGCTCCCTGTAAATAGGGACGGGTTTCACCGGCATAAACACTTATTTTTTTGCCCTGCGCGGCCGCGCTGCGGATAACCCCCAAGGCCGTCCCATACCCTACCGTTGCTAAAGCGCCGGCGTTGCAGTGGGTCAGGATTCGGGCCTGTGCCGGTATTAAAGCAGCACCATATTCACCAATCTTTTTATTCACCGCCACATCCTCTCTGGCTATCTGCTCTGCTTCCTGCCAGAGTAAAGCAGCCACATCATTGACGTCCCGTCCCTGGTGCAGCCGCGCCACATTCAGCATCCGCTCTACTGCCCAGGCTAAATTAACTGCCGTAGGACGGGCTGCCTGTAAGCCGGCCGCCGCTTCTGCCAAACCGGCCGCAAACTGTGCCGGGGCAGCAGACTTTAAACTTGCGGCAGCCATGGCCATACCGTAGGCTGCCGCGGCACCAATGGCCGGAGCGCCCCGCACCACCATGTCGGTGATCGCCTCTGCCACAGCCTGCCAATCTTTACAGGTAACATATTCCACCTGCGTGGGCAGCAGCCGCTGGTCTAACAATACTAACTGTTGATTCCTAATTTGTAACGGTTTCATCTTTACACCTATAGTAAAATAGAATGTCCTAAGTCTTGACACTGACAGCTCCGCTCTTCACCCAGCAGCGGAATTACTTCAGCCAGGAGACGACGAACCTTGTCCACATTTTCCTCCATCACATCCAGTACTTCCTGGTGTGAAAGCTCCTGTGGCGAAATACCTGCAGCAAAATTGGTACATAAGGCAACTGTACTGTAGCACAGACCGGCTTCACGGGCCAACACCACTTCAGGTACATTGGTCATGCCCACCAAATCGCCACCCAGCATTTTAAACATTTTAATTTCCGCCGGAGTTTCAAAGCGCGGACCCTCAGTACACACATACACCCCGCCGTCTAACAGTTCCAGCGCAGCATTCTGGGCAGCCCGCTGCAGAAACTGTTTCAGCTGTGGACAATATGGCTGCGTAACATCGGTGTGAATTACACCTGCTTCCCCACCATCAAAAAATGTGGCTTCACGTCCTTTTGTAAAGTCTAAAAACTGCTCTAACAGAACCATGGAGCCGGGCGGCATCTGCTCATTTAAAGTACCTACAGCCGCCGTTGCAATCACCCTGCTTACCCCCAACTTCACCAGAGCAGCCATATTGGCACGATAATTAATCTTGTGCGGCGGGGTACCGTGTTCTGTACCATGTCTGGCTAAAAAGACTACCTTCTCACCCTGGTAGATACCTTGAGTCAGCAGAGCAGTACCGTAGCGTGTTGTTACCTCTAATCTTTCAACCGCGCCCAGGAGTTTAGGATCATAAACGCCTGTGCCGCCAATAATCGCTAAATGAATACTCATTCATCTTCCTCCTCTCCTATTTCCAGCTTTGTAAATAAGCCTCTTGTTCCGGCGTCAGTTTGTCTATCCCCATACCCAGGGCAGCCAGTTTATGCCGTGCTACTTTATCATCTACAGACTGGGGCAGAGGCAAAACCTCATTTGGCAGCTGCCCGTAATTTGTATTTAAGTAGTGCAGTGCTTCCACCTGCAGGGCAAAACTCATATCCATTATTTCTGCCGGATGACCGTCAGCGGCCGCCAGATTCACCAGCCGACCTTCTGCCAGTAAATACAGACGTTTACTGCCAAACTCAAAGGCCTCTACATTGCGCCGCACCAACTGCGGCTCCCCGGCCAGCTCCCGTAAATCATTTTTGTTAACTTCCACATCGAAATGACCGGCATTACAAAGTATAGCCCCGTTCTTCATGCGCACATAATGTTCACGGGTGATCACGTCCCGACAGCCGGTTACGGTAATGAAAATATCACCATACTCAGCCGCCTCCAGCATCGGCATCACTGTATGCCCGTCCATCACAGCTTCCACAGCTTTAATGGGGTCTATTTCACAGACAATGACCCTGGCTCCCAACCCACGGGCCCGCATGGCCACACCTTTACCGCACCAGCCATAGCCGGCCACAACTACAGTTTTTCCAGCCACCACCAGGTTGGTCGCCCTCATAATACCATCCCAGACCGACTGTCCCGTACCGTAGCGATTATCAAATAAATATTTACAGTAGGCATCATTAACAGCCATCATGGGAATTTTTAAGGCTCCCTCGGCTGCCATAGAGCGCAAACGTACCAGTCCGGTCGTCGTTTCTTCCGCACCACCTCTAACCTGAGGCAGCAAATGCGGGTAGCGGGTATGCAGCATGGTTACCAGGTCACCACCGTCATCAATCAACAGATGGGGCTCACACTCCAGCGTTTTTTGCAGGTGCTCATCATATTCTGCTGCTGTAGCTCCATACCAGGCATGCACAGTGATGCCATCTGCCACCAAGGCTGCCGCCACATCGTCCTGGGTAGAAAGGGGGTTACTGCCGGTAATGGTAACTTCAGCACCACTTTCCTGTAATACTTTCGCCATATAAGCAGTTTTGGCTTCTAAGTGTAAACAGATGGCAATACGCAAACCTGTAAAGGGTTTGCTCTGCCGAAAATCTTTTGCTAATTCATTGAGTACAGGCATATGTTCCCGCACCCAGTCAATTTTCATCTTACCTGCCGGTGCTAAACTGGCGTCACGAATGGTACTCACTCTACACGCTCCTTCTTTACTTACTTTGTGTCATTAATCTTCTGCATCAGGATAATTTCTCCTGCCTGGCAGCACAGCCAGAAGACGATTAAAGTTGTTCTTCCTGTTCCTGATAAAATTTACGGGAGCGGTAGTAGCACTCTAATGCCCGGCGTGTCTCACCCAAACTGTCATATAACAAACCTAATTCAAAAGCAACATAAGGATTTTGCGGTACCAGGTAAGAAGCCTTTAATAAGTTCACCAGCGCCTCCTGTTCATTCTCCAGTTTACGGTAACATAAACCCAAATAAAAATAGATCTCCCAATCCTTAGGAAACTTCTCCTTGACAAGTTCAAATTCCCGCACGCTTTCTGCATACATCTTCAGGTTATAATAAACGGCACCCAGATTAAAGTGAGCAATGGTAAAGTCCGGGTCCAGTTCAATTACTTTGGTAAATTCATTTTTTGCCTGCTCGTATTCACCTTTATCAGCATAGACATTTCCTAAAGCATTATGTACAATTACCCTGGTTTGTGGATCATCTGTCAAGGCCTGCACCAAACGTAATTCACGCATAGCTTCATCTGCCATACCCCGTTCAGCATAAGCGACACCTAAACAGACATGTGCTAACAAAAGGTCCGGTTCCTGATGGACTACTTCACGAAACTCCTGAATTGCCTCATCCATCATGGCCAATTCCATAAAGCCTAACCCGCGCTTAAAAGAACGGATACAGGCATCATTGTCCCCCTGCAAAAGCAATGGTTTTACCCCTCTCCTGTCTAAATCTGTCTTTACTGCTTCCAGCTCCGTCTGCATTTCCTCCGGATTTGCTTCCGGTAAAATGCTGCCAAAGGCCTGCAGAAAAGAGTCCGGCATTTCGTCAGGCAGCAGAAAATCATATTTCTCCTGCATTTCATTAATTTTCTCTTCAAAACGCAGCCAAAATTCCACATAATGATCCATGCGGCGCCGCAGTTCTAACAATCTGTCGTAACACTTCTGTCTTAATTCCTGATTATCACCTACTCTACGCAGTTCTTTTTCTACCAGTTCCAGATCATTAAAAATCTTGATAAACTCGTTTTCATTCATCATTGACCCTCCTTAGCCAATCTCCTTTCCTAGGATTGTGCAGTTTACAGGAAAAACATACATCGTGAAATATCCTACTCGGGTGTTGACTTGCCTATTAAAATATGTTACTATATGTAATGTCGCTGACGCGATGCCGGCGTAGCTCAATTGGCAGAGCAGCTGACTTGTAATCAGCAGGTTGCGGGTTCGAGTCCCATCGCCGGCTCCAGTTTAAACTTTTATGTGGAGAGGTACCCAAGTTGGCCAAAGGGGGCAGACTGTAAATCTGCTGTCACTGACTTCACAGGTTCGAATCCTGTCCTCTCCACCATTTATTGGGGCGTAGCCAAGTCGGTAAGGCACGGGACTTTGACTCCCGCATGCGTAGGTTCGAGTCCTGCCGCCCCAGCCAAGGCTAATCACAGGTGGCTTGCCACCTTTTGCTATCTTAAGAGCCATTAGCTCAGTCGGTAGAGCACCTGACTTTTAATCAGGGTGTCCCGCGTTCGAGTCGCGGATGGCTCACCACTATATTTGCGAGAGTGGTGGAATGGCAGACACGCTAGATTCAGGATCTAGTGGGCAGTACGCTCGTGGGGGTTCAAATCCCCCCTCTCGCACCATATGAACTTAATGGGGCGTAGCCAAGTCGGTAAGGCACGGGACTTTGACTCCCGCATGCGTAGGTTCGAGTCCTGCCGCCCCAGCCATATAAAAATAAGGTGGTGGAAACCACCTTTTTTCGTTCTACTGTTAACCCGCTGTACGGTAACCCGCTGCAGCGGGTTTTTCTTTATCTTCACCCTCATCTTATTCCAACCAACGGTTAGGTCTCTAATGATTAGTAAGCCTGCGGCAAGCATGATCCGTTACATTCAGCATAGACTTTAGCGGGGGGGTTTGTTTATGAGTTATTTAGTGGCAAAAAGTATGATTCGCGCCAAAACTGCCTTCCGCGGCCTGCCGGTGCCTACCGCCATTGCCTTAAGCTGTCCTCACTGTCATGAATTTCTTACTTACTCCTGCCGTGATTATCTGTATCATGCGGCTACGCAAACCATTACTTTTCTGGGTACCTGTCCGGCCTGTTCAGGAAAAGTTAGTTTTTGGCAGGTCAACAGCCGCGATGGTGAAAAAAGTCAAATTTTTATGTATCCGGCAGCTGCCCATCAACATCAAGTAATACCGGGCATTGAATATGTGCCGCAGCCTATTGCAGAGAATTATCGGGAAGCACTGCAAACTTACCACCACCGGTACTATAAAGCTGCCACCACCATGGTGCGTGCCTCTTTAGAAGATATTTTTAAGACCGTCTTAGGAGACGGTGAGATCAAGGAACTGGCCGCTTTAATTCAAGAGCTGGCACAAAAAAATAACCTGACGGAACAGGTTACAGATATTGCCACGACTATTGCTGACAGCCCGCAGCTGCTGGCGTATTTGACCTTTGACAACAAACCAAGTCAGGATACTGCGGCAGTGCTGCTTAAATTACTGGAGTTTATCCTTTCCTACACCTATGTCCTCCCGGCGGCAATAAAAAGGCTTCAGCATGAAATCAGCTGTCTGGAGCAGGCAGGAGAAACAGAGTAAGTGGATCTTTTGCTTCACCACAGAACTTTTTATGGTTATAATAAGCATGAGGTGGATGTAATGTCAGACAAGCCCTGGGGCACTTTAGTCGGCGTACGCCCTGCTAAACAGCTCCATAAATTACTGGACCAGGAAATGGACTATCAGACCGCTTTTCAGAAAATGCACGCTGAAACAAAAATCAGTCCGGAAAAATTCGCACTACTGTGGCGTGTTTGTCAAAAGGAAAGACCTATCCTGGCTGAATGTTCCCAAAGACACCTGTTTAGTGTTTACATTGGTGTTCCTTTTTGTCCTACCCGCTGCTTGTATTGCTCTTTTCCCTCCCATTCACTGACAGAACTGGGCGCTTTACGGAATCAGTTCACCGAGTGTTTACTGGAGGAAATTGCTGAGACAGGTGCTTTGACGCAGGAACTTGGTCTGCAGCCATATACGGTATATTTTGGCGGCGGCACACCGACTGCGCTCAATGCAGCAGAGCTGGAAAAAATCATCCTTGCTTTGCGCCGGGCTTTTCCCGGCAGCTGGCGGGAATTTACCGTGGAAGCCGGACGTCCCGACACGCTGACGCCTGAGCATTTAACGGTGTTGAGCAAATACGGCGTTAACCGGCTTAGTGTCAACCCCCAGACTATGCATCAGCTTACCCTCGACCGCATCGGCAGGTGTCACACTCCGGCTGATATTGTCCAGGCCGTCCGGGCGGTGCGCAAAGCCGGCATCAAGGTTTTGAACATGGATTTAATTGTCGGCCTGCCGGGAGAAAACCGGCAGATGGTAGAGGAATCGCTGCGGCAGGTACTGGACCTAAAACCGGAAAACATCACTTTACATGTTTTTTCCCGTAAGCGGGCCTCGCGCTACGATAAAGAACAGGACAGTTTTCCCT
>JAAYKP010000128.1 GCA_012522335.1 Bacillota bacterium | reverse complement strand
TACTGTAGGGATTTAGAAGGGAATTGACTTCTAATTACAGAAAAAGACTTCACCGTCCTGTTCGGGGACGAGTAACTAAAAACTAGTCACTCAAGAGGTGAAGTCTTATGCAATTAATTCAACACATATTCCACACATTCCTTTCTATCGCTGAAAAAAGTGGAATAAATGTGATTTCGAGTGAGCGTCCTTTCAGGATTGGTGAAATTATTTTTTCCCTACAGTGGGTTGACACTATCAAGTTCAAAAAGGTTTTTTTGACGGGGTTTAGAAACTGTTATATAATACCAGTAACGCAGTTCAATAACGAGGTGATTTTATGCCCCGGACTGCTAGAGTGAAAAGTAAGACTAAAATCTACCATATTATGTTTCGCGGTAATGAATTAAGGGATATATTCTTGGACGTTGAAGATAAGAAAAGGTTTTTGCATTTATTATACGAGAAGGCGACAGATGAGGGTTTTACCATCTATGCCTACTGCCTGATGAACAATCATGTTCATATTCTTCTTACTGGTGAACACGAATCTTTAGGCAGGCTTGTCAAGAGAATCAATACAAGTTATGTTTATTATTTTAATCAGAAGTGGGATAGAGTAGGGCATTTGTTTCATGACAGGTATAAAAGTCAACCTGTAGAGACGGATGCCCATTTGCTTGCTGCAGTACGCTACATTCATAATAATCCGGTAAAGGCAGGGATGGTTAACTCTCCCTTAGAATATCAGTGGAGCAGTTACCGTAATTATGTCGTTTACCCTCAAGGCTGTTGTTCATGTCTCGATCCATCGTTTATACTTATGATGTTTGCAGACGATATCTATGAAAGTAAAAAGCAATTTATTTTGTTTTCCAGGCAGCAGGAAACGGAACCAATTACTTTTATGGATGTCGAGGAGCATGAGAAAGAAGATAAAGATATTCTAGGTGAAGCAGCGGCGGAGGCATTTGTAAAGAGGTTTTTAAAGATGAAGAGGGTAGAGTGGGAATGTCTTAACAAGAAAGGCTATGAAAAGATAAGGCGTGAGCTAATAGTAGAGCTAAGAAGTAGATCTAATTTATCTATAAGACAAATTGCCTCTGTTTTAGGTGTCAACAGGGGTATCGTGCAGCGGGTGAAAGTGTGATCCGGTTTGCTGCACGACCATATCTCCGTTAGTGTTAGAAACCGGGAACTAAGAATTTAGAGAATAAATAATTAGTTGGCGTAAGGGATAAAACATATTGCAGAGTGTGTTAATTAACCTCTAAGAATCGTGACAAAGAACCGTCCCCTGTCACGCTTTGTCTTGTGATTTATTTAACATTGCTGTTTGCAAAGAATTTTGATAGAATATAAATGTTGGAACTTATGCAATATTGCTGCACGTAGTTCTTGCTTCAATAGTTCCATTTGATAAAATATTATGTAAAGAAGGGGATATGTACATGGCTAAAGTGGGTAGGTTTATGGAACAAGCAGCCAATCGTGACTACTCAAAGTGGTGGCAGAAGGAGGGAACTTTTCCTTGGCTTATTCAGAGACCTAAACCACCGATCGAAAAAAGAGTAATTGGGGTCAGAGAAAATTATATGCGCTGCGTTACAGGTAACAAGCCTTACTGGATGCCGGCATACAGCTATGAGTCTGCCACTATCTGGCCTGATGCCATTGAAGAGCACCCTGTACCGGAAGTAGACGGATATGACTGGTGGGGCGTGTACTGGACGATGGTGGACGTAGCCGGTGGGATGATTACCAAACCGGGAACCAGAACTATTTCTGAGTTTTCCAAGTGGAAAGAGGAACTAGAGTGGCCTGATTTATCTCTGGTCGATTTCGAAGCTGACGGCAAAAAGATCCAGTCGACACTTGATCCGGAAAGACCCCATATCTATCAATGTGTAGAAGGTATTTTTGAACGTCTGCATGAGCTGATTCCTTTTGACGAAAGCTTATTGGCTTTCTATGAAGAACCGGAACTGTTAGAAGAATTCTTCCAGAAGATGGCAGACTACAAGATTGAATTATGCCAGAATGTTTTCAAGTATTATGGCAGAGTGGACGGCGTTTTATATCATGATGATTGGGGAACGCAAAGAGATGGATTTTTCTCCAATGAAATGTTCCGTAAGCAAATTTTCCCGGCCACGAAACGCTTTTTAGACTATGTGAAAGGCGAAGGTAAATTTGTTGAACTGCACTCCTGCGGTAAAAACGAACAGTATGTACCGATGATGATTGAAATGGGTATTGATATGTGGACGCCGCAGCCGGGGATTAACGATCCTGATTTCTTGGTCAGCAACTACGGCAAAGAAATGACATTTGCTTTCCCGCTGACTATCAAAGCGAACTGGTCTGAAGATGAGACCCGCAAAGCAGTGAGAGATTTTGTTGATCATTACGGTGAGAACGGACGTGTAATGTGCTGGCTTATGGTAGAAGACAGGGATGCTGAAAAAGAAAAAGCAGCCCGGGATGAGCTTTACAATTACTCTCTCGCCTATTACAACAAACTCTATGGTAGAGAATAATACAGCTGACTAATTTTCAGACGCAAAAACCTCTGGTCTTTTTCTCAGGCCAGAGGTTTAACTATTACTTATTTAATTGTGTTTGCTAACTAATCAGGCGGCAGGGTGAGGGAAGCGTGTCAAGGAACCGTCCCCTGTCACGCGAAGATGCGGTCGTATTCAGCTTGATCGAAGGGGGCATGGCGGCCAATACAGTCAAGATTTTTACATAGTTTGCAGTTGACGTAGCCTGTGCTGCTGGAAAAAATAATGCCTGAAACTGAATTGTAGGGCAGCATATAGTAATGCTCATTCAATGAAACGCCGATATCTTCTGCAACATTGTCGATCATGGCAAAAAGATCTTTATTGTTAACAATGGGCCAGTCAGGTAGTGAGCCGGGGGTCATCATTGCCAGGTCGCGATAACCAAACTTATCCGTAATATAATCGAAGACAAATTTATGTACATAGCCGAGAGCGACACCTTTAATCATATCTCGCAATGCGTTGTCGCTGAGTTCCTGACAGTCATCAATTTCTGCGCCAACAGTCATGACGCACAGAAATACTTTCTTAATCTCCTTTAAGTTATCTGCCATCACTTTGCTGGTAAAACTGACACCGTCAATGGTAGTGACGTTGTCTCTTACCTGGTCAACATTTACCCATTTCAGCACTGCTTTGCAGCGCAGATGCTGCTCGGCAATATTTAAGGCTTCACTAAATACTTCGCTGAAACTAGAATTAGGACGAATCCTCATTTGTTGCATAACATCTTCTATGTCAAATTTAACGGGGATATAATCAAACACTACTCTATCCAAGCTCATACCTCCCTGTTTCTAAGTGAAACAATTTTCTTTTCTTTAAAAATATCACTATGGTACGGAAGAATCAACTGCAACTTTCCTGAGCAGGAAGTAGGATAACTGCTTCTCGTATAGAAATCAAATTAGTACCAAGAAGAAATGGTGGTGCAAACTGTGGCTGAAACTAAACTTTTTACAGTAGAGACAACCATGGAAAAAAAAGATTACCGCAGATTTTTGTATACGGCAACATTTTGCAGGAGAAAAGCAGTAATACCTTTTATCTTGTTAATCTCTGCAGCAGCAGCAGCCCTGCTTGCTTATGAGCATAGTTACTTTGATGTAATTAAATTTATTATTTACTGGCTTTTCCTGGCTGCGGCAGCAGTGCTGGCTATCATCTTCCAAGTAGAAAGAAGGAATAAGCAGCGGATTAACACCGACAAAACAGGCGCTTTCGGTGCTAAAGAAACAATAGACTTTTTTGAGGATTTCTTAACGATAAAAAGTACTGCTTTTGCGGGGGAAACCAGCATTCAATACAGTCAGTTTTATCAGGTTTTGGAATCAAAGGATTACTTTATTACTTATTTTAATATGAACCAGGCTGCTTTAATCCGCAAGGAAGATTTGGACAGCGAAACTACAGATAAGCTGCGTGCCTTATTGCAAAGAAAAATGGGCAGGAATTACAAAAGAATATAGGGGAATGTCTGAATTAAACCTGTATGGTAACAAGCAGCTGTCGGCATAATTAATTTGTTGACGCAAAGAATATTCATAGATGCCCTAAAACAGATCTGGACAGCAAAGGAGAAAAGATGGCGACCAATATTTCAATCAAGGCAGGGTGGAATTTCGACAACAGTTTTGCCAGACTGCCGGAAACATTATATAGTTTCCTCAAGCCAACCCCGGTCAGTGCTCCACAGTTAGTGCTGTTTAATTTTCCGTTGGCCAAAGCCCTGGGACTTGATGTTGAGGCTCTGCAAAGTGCAGCCGGCACCGCTGTCTTTGCCGGCAACCGGATACCAGAAGGGTCTTTACCACTGGCACAGGCTTATGCCGGACATCAATTTGGCCACTTTACCATGCTGGGTGATGGACGGGCCCATCTGCTGGGCGAGCAGATTACACCGCAGGGCGAACGCTTTGATATTCAGCTGAAAGGTTCCGGGCGGACGCCTTATTCACGTGGAGGAGACGGACGGGCAGCTTTAGGGCCCATGCTGCGCGAATATATAGTAAGCGAAGCGATGTATGGGCTGGGCATACCGACAACCCGCAGTTTGGCTGTGGTAACAACAGGCGAAACAATCAGGCGTGAGACTAAACTTCCCGGTGCCATTCTGACCCGGGTTGCAGCCAGCCATCTGCGTGTCGGTACTTTTCAATATGCTGCCCACCTTGCCGGTGTGGAGACTCTGCAGGCTTTAGCAGATTATACGATCCAGAGACATTATCCCGAGGCTGCTGCCGCTGAAAATCCTTATTTGGCACTGCTTAAGGCGGTAATCAAGCGTCAGGCGGAACTGCTTGCCAAATGGCAGTTGGTAGGTTTTGTGCACGGGGTAATGAATACTGACAATATGACGATTAGTGGCGAGACTATTGATTATGGTCCTTGTGCTTTTTTAGACAATTATGATCCCGATACAGTTTTTAGTTCCATTGATCTGCAGGGGCGTTATGCTTACGGCAGGCAGCCGGGGATAGCTGCTTGGAATTTGGCGCGTTTTGCTGATAGTTTGCTGCCGCTTATAGCGGCAGAAGAGGCAGAAGCCATTAAGTTAGCAGAAGATGCGCTGGCCGATTATTTTCCGCTCTACAATCGTTTTTACCTGACCGGTATGAGAAGGAAGCTGGGTATATTTAACGAGGAGGAGCAGGATCAGGTTCTAATTGATGATTTACTTGCTTTGATGCAGAAATATGATGCTGACTATACTAATACTTTCCGTTCCCTGACCTTGGACTGCAGGGAAATGGAGCTGTTTAAATCGGCAGAGTTTCTCCAGTGGCATCAGCAATGGCAGTGGAGATTGGCCAGGCAGCAGGAAACAGCAGCAGCTGTCGAGCAGCTAATGAAGGAGCATAACCCGGCAGTTATTCCCCGCAACCATCGCGTGGAGGAGGCACTGGCGGCTGCTGCAGAAGACGACTATTCTGTACTGAAACGGCTGTTAAGTGTACTTACCGATCCTTATGCCTATACTCCTGAGCAGGAAGCATATGCTGCCCCGCCCCCGCCTTCTGCACTGCCCTACCGTACCTTTTGCGGTACCTAACAGGGCAGCGATATCACCTACAGTCATTTTTCATTTGCGTTAATAAAAAGCGCCCGGCTAATTAATTAGTCGGGCGCTGCCGTTTAGGCGGTAAAATAGTTTACTCCGGCTTCAAAGATGAGCTGATCTTTCTCACCGGGCATGTTAATGTGGAGATTGCTGCCGATTCTTTCAGAGTGGCCCATTTTACCCAGGATTCTGCCGTCGGGACTGCTGAGGCTTTCGACAGCATAATAAGAGCCGTTAGGATTGAAACGGATATCCAGAGAAGGTTGTCCCTTATCGTCTACATACTGTGCAGCAATCTGGCCGTTGGCAATTAGTTTTTTCATCTCTGTTTCTGTGGCAATGAAGCGTCCTTCACCATGGGAAACAGCAAGATGGTGGATATCACCAACTTTTACGTTGCTGAACCAGGGTGAGAGAACTGAAGCTATTCTGGTACGTACAATGCGGGACATATGGCGGCCAATAGTATTAAAGGCAAGGGTAGGTTGAGTTTCATCAATGGCCTTTATTTCTCCATAAGGCAGGAGGCCCAGCTTAATTAAAGCCTGAAAGCCGTTACAGATGCCCAGCATTAAACCATCTCTGTTTTTTAGCAGCTCCATAACCGCGTCGCTGATGCGGGGATTGCGGAAGAAAGTTGCAATAAACTTGCCGGAACCATCAGGTTCGTCTCCCGCACTAAAGCCGCCAGGCAGGGCGATGATTTGGGCTTGTTGAATAGCGGCATCCATGGCAGTAATGGAGGCTTCAATGTCAGCAGGGGTAAGATTTTTCACAATAAAAATCTCTACTTCTGCTCCTGCCAGCTCAAATCTTTTTTTCGTTTCATATTCGCAGTTAGTGCCGGGGAAAACAGGTATTAAGACGCGCGGTTTAGCGAGGCGCATTCCTGCTTTTGCCGGTCCACGCTTTGTATAGGATAAAGCTTGGGGGGCGGTTGTTTCCGTAAGCGGTACTGTGGTGGGAAACACTTTTTCTAAAGGTGCTTCCCAGGCTTCTTGAGCCAACTGTAGTGGGATAGTAACTTCACCAAGCTCAATGACTGCCTGCGGTTGTGTATAGCCCAGCAGCTTATACGGAAGCTCGGCAAAATCCTGCTCTAAATTGACCTCCCGGGGCACCTCCAGCAGCAGGCTGCCGTAGTCTGGTGAGAAAAGCAGCTCGCTTGCTGTAGATGCAAATCCTTCGGCAAGCTTAAAGCCGATCCGGTTACCAAAGCACATTTTGCTGATTGCTTCGGCAGCGCCTCCATGCCGCAGCGGAAAAGCGGCAGTAATTTTGCCGGCATGCATTAAATTAGTGATACCTTGGTAAATGCTGCCCAAAGCCTGGAAATCAGGCAGCTCGTTGGCATCTCTGGTAACAGGGATTAATACTACCTGACTGTCTGTCTGCTTAAATTCAGGGGAAATAACTTTATTTACATCAACGGCAGTTACGGCAAAAGCTACTAAAGTGGGCGGTACATTAAGGTCCTTAAAGGTACCCGACATGCTGTCCTTGCCGCCAATGGCCGGGATTCCCAGCTGCATCTGCGCGTAGTGGGCACCGAGCAGAGCACTGAAAGGCTTGCCCCATTTTTTTTCGTCTGCTCCCAGTTTCTCAAAATATTCCTGCAGTGTTAAGCGGATAGTATGATAGCTGCCGCCCATGGCCACAATTTTAGCTGCTGCTTCTACTACGGCATATAAAGCACCATGGAAGGGACTCCACTTGGCTATTTGTGGGTTATAGCCAAAGGTCATCAGTGTACCTGTGCTGGTTTCGCCCTTTTCCACCGGTAATTTAGCTGCCATCCCGACTGCCGGTGTAGCCTGATACTTTCCGCCCAAGGGCAGCAGTACGGTGCCGGCGCCCACGGTGCTGTCAAAATGCTCAATGAGACCGCGTTGGCTGCAGACATTCAGATCCTGCAAGTTTTTGAGCCAGGCTTCTTTAAGGTCAGCCGAAATGTCTGCTTTTTTCTTTTTAAAATAGTTTTCTGCAGCTGACGGTGCTTCCACGTATACTTTGCTGTGCTGCCGGATGCCGTTAGTGGCGAGAAAATCTCTGCTGATGTCAACGATAGTTTTGCCGCGCCACATCATTTTTAGCCGCCCGTCGTCAGTGACGACTGCCACTTCTACAGCTTCCAAGTTTTCAGCTGCAGCCAGCTCGAGAAAACGATCAACGTTTTCCCGGGAGACAACGACAGCCATGCGCTCCTGTGATTCGGAAATGGCCAGTTCCGTACCGTCAAGTCCTGCGTATTTTTTCGGTATCGCATCTAAATTGATCAGCAGGCTGTCGGTCAACTCACCGATGGCAACTGAAACTCCGCCGGCACCGAAGTCATTACATTTCTTAATCATGCGGCTGGCCTGCGGGTTTCTAAACAGACGCTGAATTTTTCTTTCCGTCGGGGCGTTACCTTTTTGGACTTCCGCTCCGCAGGTATAAATCGATTCCTCTGTATGCTCAACTGAGGAGCCTGTAGCTCCTCCACAACCGTCGCGGCCTGTTCTGCCTCCGACCAGCAGCACTACGTCTCCCGCTACAGGTTTAGCTCTGACGACATTTGCTTTCGGTGCGGCACCAATTACTGCACCTAGTTCCATACGCTTAGCGATAAAGCCCTGATCATATATTTCTGCCACCTGACCTGTAGCTACGCCGACTTGATTGCCGTACGAACTATAGCCTGCTGCTGCAGCGGTGGTAATTTTGCGCTGCGGCAGTTTGCCGGGTAGTGTTTCGGCAATACTGGCTCGCGGATCACCACTGCCGGTTACCCTCATGGCCTGATAAACATAAACGCGGCCGGAAAGAGGATCCCTGATGGCACCCCCCAGGCAGGTTGCTGCACCACCGAAGGGCTCAATTTCGGTGGGATGGTTATGGGTTTCATTCTTAAACATGACCAGCCATTCTTCTTTTTTACCATCAATCTCTGCTTCTACCACAATGCTGCAGGCATTGATTTCGTCACTAATGTCTAAATCCTGCAGTTTACCTGCTTTCCTTAATTTTTTCATGCCCAGGGTGGCAATGTCCATCAGGCAGATATCTTTCTTTTCCGCGCCGTAAACTTCTTGACGGTCTTTCAGATAGGCTTCATAAGCCTGTTTAATAGGTTGTCCCAAACCTTCGGCTTCGATAGAAACCTGATCAATGGTGGTTAAAAATGTGGTATGGCGGCAGTGATCTGACCAATAGGTGTCAATCACTGTCATTTCCGTGACAGTGGGATCTCTTTTTTCTTCATCTCTAAAGTATGTCTGGCAAAATTTAAAATCTGCATCGCTCATGACAAAACCCATTTTTTGCTTGAAGCGGGAAAGCTGTGCATCATCCATCTGGATAAAGCCGGTAAGCACGGCCACATCTTCCGGGACCGTGGTCGGCAGTGCCAGGGAAACAGGTTTTTCCCAGGCAGCTTCCCTGGAGTCAACGGTATTAATACAATAAGCCTTAATTTTCCGGAAATCATCCTCTGTCAGGCTGCCGTAAAGCAAAATTATTTTTGCCGTCTGGATAGTTGGCGGCTCACCCTGAGTTAAAATCTGAATACACTGGGCGGCAGAATCTGCACGCTGATCGTACTGGCCGGGTAAATATTCCATGGCAAAATGCTTAACATTATCTTCTATGGCTATCGTTTCATCATAAACAAAATCTACATTGGGCTCAGCGAAAATCATATTCCGCGCCTGCTGATAGGCCTCAGCTGTTACGCCTTCCATATCGTAGCGGTTAATAATGCGCACCCGTGTCAAAGCCGTGAGACCTAAATTTTCCTTTAAATCCTGCAGTAAATGCTGTGCTTCGATATCAAAGCCGGGCTTTTTTTCTACCAATATGCGTCTGACAATATTACTCACTCGACCCACCCCATTCGCATTCAAGTTGTTGCTGCAAACAGCTGTTTTCATCATTCATTATATAACATTATCATGCGCTTTAATATGCAAATCAGTGTGTTTTTTTACTGTTTAACCCATTTTGCAAGTAAGAAGAAAAATGTATTTACTATTCAAAAAAATGCCCCTTGATGATACAATAAATTTAACGAGATATCTGGCAGCGATGATAACAAGATAATGCTTGGGAAAGGATTTCAGGTGATAAAAATGCAGCATTCACATCACAAACATGAACATCATCACAACCATGAACACGGGGAACACCATGACTGTTCCTGTGAGACGGAGCATAGCTGTTCCTGTGAAACCAGGAAAGAAAACTTTTGGGTGGATGGACACCTTCATGATGGAGCCACTGTTGTCTCCGGTGAAGGCAGGTTATTGGCGGAGTATGACCACGTCAATTCAGTGTTAAAAGCAGCGCTGGAGGAGCTGGCTGCCGCTGTCACAGCACAAGACGGCATTGTCGGTCACATTAAAGCAGCAGTGGAGATAAGTTCCGTGGAAATGTTTTCCGTGACTGATGAAGCTGTGACCGTTAAGCGGTCAAAGGAGCAGGAGATTGTAGTACAAACAGCAGCTATTGTCTTCGGGATTGAGCTTGCAGAAATGAAAGCTTTAGTGCAAAGTAAAATTATGGATAAATTAAAAGCGCTGCAGCCTGAACAGTAAGGGCAGGGGCACATGAAAATCATGTGTCTTTTTTTTTGTGAAAAGCGTGACTGTAAAGTTGGGAACAATTTAAACGGTCAAACGTCTCAATGTGCAGTAGCGAAAGCGCACTGCTTTTGACAGCAATAATAAGGAGCTCAGTAATGGTATTTGCAAGTATTGTTTTTCTGTATTATTATCTGCCACTTGTTCTAATTGCATATTTTTTTGCTCCCCACAGAGCTAAAAATACTGTTTTGCTGCTGGCCAGCCTGTTTTTTTATTTTTACGGTGAGCCTGTTTACCTGATTTTAATGCTGATCGCAGCTTATTCCGCTTACCGGCACGGACTCTATATTGATAAATTCAGAGGTCGTAAATATGCCCGCCTGCTGTTGGTTTCTTCCCTGGTGGTGAGTATCGGTCTTTTAGTTTTTTTTAAGTATGCAGACTTTTTGCTTGCCAATATAAATGTCTTGTTTAACACCAATTTTGCTCGTTTAAATTTAGTACAGCCTATCGGTATTAGTTTTTATACCTTTCAAATTTTAAGTTATACGATTGAGGTTTACCGTGATCAGGTTAAAGTCCAGAAAAGTTTTGCGAAATTTCTCCTTTATGTTTCTTTCTTTCCGCAGTTAATTGCCGGTCCCATTGTACGTTATACCACTGTGGCTGCTGATTTAGAAAGCCGCACCCATTCCTGGGTCGGCTTTGCCGGTGGAGTCAGGCGTTTTATCATTGGTTTGGCCAAAAAGGTCCTGCTGGCTAACGTCCTGGGTGAGTTATGCAGCAGCTTTAAAATGTCTGACGAGAAAAGTGTGCTGTTTTTTTGGCTGTACGCCTTGGCCTTTACCCTGCAGATATATTTTGATTTTTCCGGCTATAGTGATATGGCCATTGGTATGGGCAAATTCTTTGGTTTTCGGTTTCCGGAAAACTTTAATTACCCTTACATCGCTAAAAGCATTACAGAATTCTGGCGTCGTTGGCATATCTCCCTCAGTACCTGGTTCCGGGACTTCCTGTATATTCCTTTAGGCGGGAACAGAGTAAGTACACCGCGCTGGTTGTTCAATGTCCTGGTGGTTTGGCTGGCCACCGGTTTATGGCACGGTGCTGCTTGGAACTTTGTGGTGTGGGGGCTTGCCTTTGCCTGTTTGCTGGTACTGGAGAAATACTTCTTACGCAGCTTCCTGTCCAAACTACCGCCATTTTTAGTTCATTTTTATGTGATTTTTTGTGTCATGCTGAGCTTTTTTATTTTTAATGCAGAAAGTATAAATGATGCCTTATCAAGTTTACAGGCGATGCTGGGACTGGCGGGGCTGCCGCTCTGCAGCACAGAAACGCTTTATTATCTGCAGAGCTATGCCGTTGTTATCTCGGCTGCCGTGGTCGGGTCAACACCTCTGCCTAAGCTGGCGGCAGAAAAACTGAAAAGTATAAAACACGGCAGGCTGTTAATCAACTTGGCAGAACCGGTGGTACTGACGGCACTGCTGCTGATAGTGACGGCATACCTTGTTGATGGTTCTTTTAATCCCTTTTTGTATTTTAGATTTTAGGAGTGTCCGGCGTGAATGATACCATAAAAAATAAAGTGGTTACCCTGGCTTTTCTCTTGGTGCTGGTGGGACTCTTTCTGCTTAACTTAATTTCTCCTCCCCAGGCCATCTCCTTTAGTGAAAGAAGGAAGCTGCAGCAGTTTCCGGCTTTTAGCTTCGCCAAACTTGTAAACAGGAAATGGTTTAAGGAGTTTGAACGGTACAGCCTGGACCAGTTTTTCGGGCGTGAGCAGCTGCGGCAGTTAAAAGCAGTTACAGTTTTTCATCTTTTCAGGCAGAAGGATAATAACGGCATTTACTTCCTAAATGGGCATCTGTTTAAAATGGAATACCCACTGCGGGAGCAGTCTGTTATCAAGGCTGCACAAAAGTTTAATAACATTGCGCAAACTTATCTGCAGGGGATGAATGTTTTTTATGCCATTATTCCCGATAAAAACTATTTTGCTGCTGCCCCCAATGGCTATCCCGCTCTTGACTACCGGCGGCTGGTGGAGCTGATGCAGCAGAATATAGAAAAAATGCAGTATATTGATCTTTTTTCCTGTCTGTCACTGTCCGATTATTATCGTACCGATCTGCACTGGCGGCAGGAGTGCCTGCAGCCTGTAGTGGCTCAACTGGCACACAGCATAGGGCTGCCGCCTACTGTGGCTGAGGTGGAATATACCACTGTGGTAAAGTATCCTTTTTATGGGGCATATTTTGGGCAGGCTGCTTTACCTTTGGCGCCGGAAGAATTAATCTATCTTACCAATGCAGCCATTGAAGATGCAGTCGTCTATTACTATGATAATAAAGAATATGGCAAAGTTTATGCGGCAGAGAAGTTTGGCCAGATAGATTCCTATGATCTTTTTCTTTCCGGCGCCGTAGCGCTGCTGACGATTGAAAATCCCCAGGCTCACACGGACAGGGAACTAATCATCTTTCGCGACTCCTACGGCAGCAGCCTGGCACCCTTACTGTTAGCAGGGTACCGGAAAATTACGCTTGTTGATTTACGCTATCTTGCTGCCAATAAGCTGGGGGAGTTTATTGAGTTTAAAAATCAAGACGTACTGTTCCTATACAATACATTAATTCTCAATCACAGTGAGATGCTATCGTGACAGGGTGACAGGGGACGGTTCCTTGTCACATAAACACGGAGCGCGAAAACTACAATAAATAAATAGAAATGTTGTGTGGAGTGATATAAGCCCCGGATTGGCTGGTAGCCGCGCAAAAGTCCGGTTAGCCATCTTATGTCAGTGAAAATGAATCAATTTTGCGACCATCCCCGGAAAACTATAAAGAATGATCTAGAAGAGAATAAGGTGCTGAGTAGGATCTTTTACAGCGATGCGTCGCTAGAAGCATTATGGATAAAAATCAGCAGCTGAAGGATACAATCTGACTGCTTACGTGTGCAGGGAGATAAAAGCAAAGCAGCGAGTAAATAATGAAGTAAGGAAGAAGTACAATTTATCTTATAGACTGATAATCTCACCCTGGCTTTAGTTAGTGGGGTGTGGTAAGGGGATAAGAGAAGTGTGACAAAGAACCGTCCCCTGTCACGCTTGACTTTTTGCATGGCATAAATTATGATACAGTTACAAAGATATAAAGCAAAGGCGTTGAGAAGGAGGAGTACATACTCACCTGAAGCCCAGAGAGAAGATGGTTGGTGTAAATCTTCGTGACGGGGGTATGGAAGTGGCCTTTAAGCCGTGAACTGAAAGATTATCTCGAGTAGGTTTCACCGGAAATTTCCACCGTTACCAGGGAAGCAATATCGGCTGCTTACAGCCCGTATTGGCAGAGTGCAGATGTGATATCTGAATTTAGGTGGTACCACGGACGTAATGGTTCGCCCTAAGCGATTTAGCTTAGGGCGATTTTTGCTATATGCCGGAAATAAGAGAGGGAGGTACAGCTATGGAAAAGAAATATGATTTTAAGAAAACAGAAAAAGCAATGCAGCAGTTGTGGGAGGAAAACGCTGTTTATAAATTTGCTTCTGACAGCTCACGGCCTGTTTATTCTATTGATACTCCGCCTCCCACCGTGAGCGGCAGTTTGCATATCGGTCATATTTTTTCCTATACGCAGGCGGAAATAATTGCCCGTTTTAAGCGGATGCAGGGCTATAATGTTTTTTATCCTTTTGGTTTTGATGATAACGGCCTGCCCACAGAACGTCTGGTGGAAAAAGAAGAGGGGATAAAGGCTAAAGATCTGCCCAGAAGTGAGTTCGTTAAAAAATGTTTGGCGACAACAGCAAAATATGAACAGGAATTTAAGGATCTGTGGCAGAGTTTAGGCTTTTCCGTAGACTGGACACTGCAGTATGAAACAATTAGTCCTGCTGTGCAGCGCATTTCTCAGCGCTCATTTCTCCGGCTGTTTGCAGACGGAAAAGCATATATGAAAGAGTCACCGGTCTTATGGTGTACTGAATGTCAGACTTCAATCGCGCAGGCCGAATTGGAGGCGGTAGAACAGCAGACCAATTTTAATTATTTGCCCTTTAGAGTCGGGGAGACGGAGTTAATAATTGCCACAACCAGGCCTGAACTGCTCTACGGTTGTGTTTGTTTATTTGTACATCCTGCCGATGAACGATATCAGGCTTATATCGGCAGGACGGCTGTTGTCCCTTTATATAATTACGAGATTCCGATTTTGACCGATGATAAAGTTAATCCGGAGAAAGGCACAGGGGTGGTGATGTGTGCCACATTTGGTGACAGCACAGATTTGGAATGGTACGAAGAACACCGGCTGCCCTATCGTCAGGTTGTCCTGTCTGACGGCAGCATCGCCGCAGATGTGCCCTTTATTGGCGGTTTGTCTGTTAAAGCCGCTCGCAAAAAAATTATAGAAATGCTTGCTGAAGAAAACCTTTTGCGGGAAAGTGAACAAATCTGCCATACAGTGGCTGTGCATGAACGATGCGGCACAGAAACAGAAATAATCCCCTCCCGGCAGTGGTATATAGATATCCTGTCTCATAAGGAGCTGTTTCTGCGGACGGCGGAACAAATAAACTGGTACCCTGCCCAGATGAAAAACAGATATCTCTCCTGGGTGGAGAATCTGAAGTGGGATTGGTGCATTTCAAGACAGCGCTATTTTGGGGTGCCAATACCTGTTTGGTACTGCAAAAATTGTGGGGAAGTCATACCGGCCAGTCCGGCAATGCTGCCGGTTAATCCGCTGGAAACACAGCCTGATTCGGCCTGCACCTGCGGCTGCGTGGAATTTATCCCGGAAAGCGCTGTCTTTGATACTTGGGCCACTTCTTCCCTGACACCGCAAATAAATGCCGGGTGGGGGGAGCAGGAGGATATTTCCGACAAACTGCTGCCCATGAGCATGAGAACACAGGCGCATGAAATTATTCGCACCTGGGCTTTCTACACTATAGTGAAAAGCCTGTACCATACCGGCGACATTCCTTGGCGGGATATCATGATTTGCGGCTTTGTTTTAGCCAAGAAGGGCGAAAAAATCAGTAAATCTAAGAGTAATGCCGCGCTGTTACCTCCTGCATTGATTGCAAAACATTCTGCTGATGTTATCCGATATTGGGCAGCTAACGCCAAACTGGGCACCGATACCTTTTTTAGTGAAGATGAGTTAAAGATTGCCAAAAGATTTATCACCAAACTATGGAATGCAGCCAAATTTGCTCTTTCTCATTTACAGGATTTTGAGCCTATAGATAACGAGGCAGCGCTGCTGCCCGTTGACCGCTGGATCATTGAACGCTGCAGACAGACCACCGCTGCTGCCAGAAGGCAGCTGGAGCAATATGAAGTCGGTCTGGCCCGTCATCAAATAGATGATTATTTCTGGAAGGATTTTTGTGATTACTACCTGGAAATTGTCAAGGAGCGGCTGTATAAGCCGGAAAAGCACGGTTACAAAGAGCGCCGGTCGGCACAATTTGCTCTCTATTATTGCCTGCTTAATATCATGAAACTATATGCTATTTATATCCCACACCTGACTGAATATCTCTACCAAACATTTTTCAGACAGCATGAAAAGGCTCTTTCTTTACATCAGTTAATGTGGGAGCAGGAAGCAGAACCGGCTGAAGAGCTTATTAATTTTGGTGAGCGGCTAAAAGCTGTAATTGCTGAGGCCAGAAAGTATAAATCAGAAAAAGGACTTTCCCTGAAAACGGAAATAGACGAAATTAATATTCTGGCCGCAGAAGAAGAGCTGCCCCTGTTTCAACAGACAGTGAATGATCTTAAAGCTTGCTGTCAGGCAAAAGCAGTCTGTATTAATGATTGGCGGTATTAGTTCCAGGCACATGACAAGGCGGCGGGGAGATACCCCGCGGCCTTGTCAGTCATTTTTTACATGAGGCGGACAACTACTTTTGCTTGACATGAAGAGAAATGAAGCTTATACTGGCATTAGTAAACTAGTAGTTTAGTAAATTAGTAAGCTGCAAGTTAAGCAAGGAGAGAGTCAATTGATGAAACTACCTACTACTTTAAAGCATAAACCGGTCATTGTTGCTGAAGATTATGAGCATGTGGACGGTAGGAAGGCCTATCAAAGTGATGCCAAAGGCCTGTCCTTAGGCCTGGCACAGTGGAATGAGCGCGGCAAAGTTGATATTTCTGCTAAAGTCTGGCGTCATACGGGAACAAAATGGTCGCGGCAGTCAGAGGAGCTGCCCCTGCATCGTGTTTTAGATTTAGCAATTTTAGTTTGCCGTGCACAGCAATATTTTCAAGAAGCCTACCGCTATGAAAACTTGTATGATCCGCAGCAGCCCATTATTGACCGCGTCGGCCTCCAGGGTGATGCTATGACTGTAGCGGTATGTACAGATAATGAGAAAATCAATGAAGATATCCAACTCTTTAGTCAAGCCCTTAGTGAAGACGGGGAGCTGATAGGTGAGCGCCTGTTTACCTTAGCAAGGATTCTCAAGGAGATGGGATATTAGCATGGATCCCCAACGCAAAAAAGAGCTCAAAGAGCTGTATAAACAACTGAAACCTGACATGGGTATTTTGGCTGTTAAACATACCTCCAGCAATAAATATTATCTCGAAGGGACTCAGGATCTAAAGAGTACGGTCAATAGCATTAAGTTTAAACTAAACTTTGGCAATCATCCTAACAGGGCACTGCAAAAGGACTGGCAGCAGGAGGGACCGGGAAGTTTTACTATTGAGGTGCTGGAAAAGTTAAAATATGATAAGGATGAAACTAAAACCGATTACAGTGAAGAATTAGCGATTTTAAAAATGCTGTGGGAAGAAAAGCTGCTGCAGCAGGGCGCAGAGTTATATTGATAAGGAAAGGGTGCTCTTGGGAAAGAGCACCCTTCACATTATTTGTTTCTTGCTTTTGTCAATCTTGTCTCAACATCCGGCCAATTTACC
>JAAYKP010000013.1 GCA_012522335.1 Bacillota bacterium | reverse complement strand
TACTCAGCAGCAGCCCCCCCGGATCAGCGTCCGCATCTCCATTAGAAAAGAGGATATAATTGCGCAATGCCTCTGCTGCTACCTTCGCAGCCAGAATAGCTACAGCCAGCCCTTGCGCATACAAGATCCCCTGAATTACCAGCGGATAATCCAATACCTGCTGGGCGGTGGAGACGATTTCAACTAAAATCGTCCCCACAATTTGCACCGCCTCGTCTAGCAAATCAACAAAAAAACTTTGGATAGCTCCAAAAACAAGCGAAGTAAATGCATCACCTAGAAATCCCATCGTAACACCCTCCCATACACTTCACTTATACAAAATAGGCCACTATTGCCAGCACAATCCCACTGGCACTCATTCCCATTACAACCCCAACTAAAACTGTTTTGATCTTACGATTACGATCTGCTACCACTGCCGGATCTCCATCAGAAAGAATTTTAAGCAGGCTATGGTAGCCGACCATGGCCCCACCGGCAATCGGAATTAAAACAAGAATCCACGTCAAGACATCCAGCAACAATCTTCTTGCTCCGGTTATAACCTGGGGAGCTGCATAGCATACATTAGCAAGTAAAAGAAGCACCACTAAACACAGCACAACCTTTTTAAACATCTATTTTCACTCCTTATAATTGATGTAAGACATCCTGCTCAGGGGCGTCCTTTTTCATATTCTTCTCATTATTGTTTTTTTCTGTCCTTACGACTGGAACCCAAAGATCTGGGGCCTGGATCTCCCTTTCAACTCCTGCACACCCCGGCACAAGCTCTTGATCTGCCGGCCATTTTGTCAAATCCGGCAAAGGTAAGCGCATCGGAAACTGTCGGCTCTGCAAAACCAAGCTCAGATCCTGCGGCCAACGCAACACTTCGTCCGGCAGCAAAAGTGCTCTGCCGGTGGTACCATACTGATTGCCGGTACTTACGTCAACACTGCGCACTGACGAAGAATAACTTTCTGTTTCTACTGTGTACTGCCCGGTCTTGGCACTGATTAGGCGGGCAGTATCAATATCTGCAGTCAAAAGATAAATCCAGGTATGGCAGTTCCCTGTAATTGTCTGCGCTGCTTCCTTATAGTGCCGCTTCAGTTGAGCAACATCTTGCACTACTAAAGTGAAACGCATCCCTCTACCTCCGGCAACTGTCAGTTTCTTATCAAAATCATTAATAGCCGGCATGTTGCCGAACTCGTCGAGTAAAAAGTTAACTCGAATCGGCAGACAGCCCCCTTGTCTCGCCGCCAGGTCAACTAATGCTTGGTATGTTTGGTCAATGTATAGAGAAGCTAAAATGTGTCTGGTGCTTTTTTCATCCGGAATCACTAAGAAAACAGCCGATTTCTCCCTACCCGGTCTATCCAGTGCGTGGTCTTGTTTAGCAGTAAGATGCGTAATGGAGGCATCGGCCCACAGGCGCAAATCGGCAGCTGCGCCGGTAAAAAAAGAAGCTCGCGTCCGGTATGGCGCAAGCAGTGCCGTACCAAAGGCCGCCTTGGCTGGGTGCCCGACTGGTAGGCTCATAATGTAATCATTCAGCGGGATGGTCCCGTCCTCATACCCTGCACCTAATTCATACAGAATTGAATAGGCTGTCCCCATGTGTCGGTATTTTTCATCAGGTGCTTCTAGCACTGTCAACAATAATAGTGCAGCAATCACACTCTCTGTGCCGTTAGGCCAGAGGGGATCTCCGCTATGAGGTTTTTGATGGACAATCATATGGGCGATATCCCATGCACTTTCACTCGCCTTTGCATGATCGTCTTTTGCTGTGAGCACTGGGCACAGAGGGTTCCAAAAGTTTCCCCTCCTGGGGTTCCGAAAATCCAGCAACACCACATCATAGCCCTGCTTCTTTAAATATTCATGACTTCTTTCGTATAACTCACCCTTGGGATCAGTCAGGATCATGCTTTCACCGGCCTTGGCCAACTCCCAGATAGTTGGGAAAATCAGTCTTCTTGTTTTTCCGGAACGAGTAGCACCGATAATAAGTGTGTGTCGGTCATTTGTCTCCAACCATGCTTTCTTTTTTGCCTCCTCATACCCTAGGACAACTCCGCCTTTCTTAGGTACTTGATTGACTTGCCAGGCAGTTACGTTTTCCTGGATTTCATTTTTGCTCTGCCAACGGCTGCTGCCATGGGTAATCGAATATTCAGCAGCCTCCGGGCCACCTACCCCGTCCTGGATCTTGTTTTTTCGTTTACGAATACCCGGCTGCCATAAAATCCACACAAATCCACCGGCTATCAACGGCTGCAGCAAAAACCATAACCTACGAATAAAGGCATGTTTAAGCAGGGCCGGCCCGGCAAGCGGGCTATCGCGTACAAAGATCAGCCACCGTCCTGCAGCCTGCAGAGGGTTAGCCCGAAAATACACAAGAAACTGTAAAATTAACGGCAGAACCATCACACTAACAAACAAAAAAATAGCAACCATGATGAAAATGGCCACTTTACGCTTCATTACTCTCACTCCCCATTCGCTAGAACTGTTCCAAACCGGCCAACAGTTCTTGCTCTAACTTGGCCTTTTTTTGATCTGTATTGTCTCCTTTCTCTCTAGACGTTACTGTAAAAGAGTCTGCATTTTCCCCTGCCAGCTGAGCAATTTGTGCTTTAATTTCTCCTAGCTGCTCCAGGATAAGATCATATTCACTTCGGTTCTCATAAAACTCAATGGCTCGCCGGATATATTCACTCCTATTTGGCGCCCTTTCCAACGCCTTTTTCGCCTTAGCCGACAAGCCAGTTATTTTAAATGCAATTGTGGTTGACATTATAATTAATTCCCTGCAGCCGCCTGCTTGAAACTTAACCCTTGCGCGGCTAAAAACCCCTGTGCATTAGCAAAACCAGGGTCTTGAACTAATTTAGCCATTTCCAATTCCACCTTCAAGAAAGGATAAAGCGCACTGCCGCCACCACCAGCAATTAGTATCACCGAAAGTCTATCCAGTTCCTGTCCCCATTTTTGCTTAACGCTGGCCACAATTAGTTCAGCCACTTGGGCATATACCTGAGTTTCAAACTTCTTGAGGTTATATCTTTTGCCTTTGTATTCAAGAATCCCTTGATTCCAGGTTAGAGCCTGCTCAACCCAATAAATAGGTATATTAGCTTGACTCACTTTATCCACCATTGCTTTTATTTGTTTAATCGCCGCATTCATGCCATAGTCAAAACCACCAATCATGTCTTCCCTTGGTGTCAGTCCCTTGCGGCCCCTGCTCATAGCCATGACATCCGTAGTCCGATGGCCAATATCAATCACACCAACTGACTGCTGCATAAGCTCTATATCTTTAATTTCACCAGCCGGCGTTAATACAGCTCCGTAATATACACCAGCACCTTGTGGATATACCACAATGTCCTTTACCATTACGGTTCTTCTAATCTGATGTTTTTCAATCAGCACATCCATATCCAGCGCAGCGAGTCCATCCTTGACTTCTTCTTTCTGATTCCTGTAGTAAGCCATTGGCAAACCGACAGCCAACGATACAGGTGTTCTATCGCCCACCAATGCTAATGCTGTAGCTACCAATGTTTTTAGATTGCGGTTCTGGGCAAAATTTTCATCCCAAGCACGAGTACCGTTATTAATCAAACCGGCATCACCAATATAGTAGCTGCCAAAACGGACGCCTTGGCTGTAAAGAGAGACTAAATAATCGTCCTGGTCGCCACCCATAATATCAATACCTCCCCCAGCCCTAGGGGCAACAATAGAGGGGAAACTCACCATTTTTCCTGCTTCATTGACTGCTTTTGTGTAGCCAAACCCAACATCTACAGCTATTCTCATTCGTCAAAACTCCTCTCAGATCTATTATTTTGCCGCCTCTTATAACGGACAGCTGCGCCCTGTTGTTTTGCTTGTCTTCTGACAGAAATGCGTTTATGCAATTCAGCCTGCGCTTCAGATATCTTACGCTCGCTTTCCACAGCCCTCCAGCATGCCTTCCAAACGATATTCGCTGTCCGCCCTGTCTGCATTGCTTTAATTTGGGTATCCCACCTATCCTGATTCTCCCACCTGTTTAAATCTGCAGCACCTCTAACAACCAGGTTAGCAACCCGTATTTGCAGGTCATCATACGCTTTTTTCCCTGCTTCTTTTATCTGCCTTGGCTGATGTGAATACGTTTTTGCTAATTGCTCTTGCGCTGCCAGATACTTCTCAACTTCTTCCCTAAACCCCGGCTGTCGCAAAAGATAATCAGCGATGTCTTTGGCCTGCTGCTTAACGTTTCCCGGCATAAATTGCAAAGCTGCCCGGCCTTTGCCCGGCAGCTTGCTGGATAGAGAATACAGTTGGTCTGCTAGTATTTTTGATTTTTGCAATTCTGGCGGCAGGCTGCTGCTGGAGCTGCCAAATAACGCAGTTAGATCCATTACCCCCTCATTTCCTTGAACTCTTAATTTTCGTAACACTTCCTTCGCTTCTGTCAGGCTTCCCTTAGCCTTTTCTCTCACCAAGTCCCTTGCTGCCGTTTTCTCCATCATCATCTTTAGTCGCTCTTCCCGGTAAATTTCCGAGGCAAAAATCTTCTTTACCTCTCGCAGTTCAGCTGGAGCAAGCGCGCCGGTAGTCCGCTGTGGTGTTTTCTCCCACATCACGAGATGAGCATGAGGATGTCCTTTCGCCTCATGAAAGGCACTGCACCAGCGTAGATTGCTGCGTTCGATTCCCATCTTCCCAGCAGCTGTATAGATTTGGCTGCGCAGCATCTTCTCCCAGGCTGCCCGGCTTGTATAGCCAATCCGCATTGCATCATCTTCTCGGACAGACAGCACCATGCGCCATACTATTCCTTGATGTTCACGCAGCTCCTCCTGGATCGGCTTTATATCCAATCCATTCTCCTTCTCCCCAAATAACCCAAAGCTGCCCGGCCGACTGTTAATGTATGACACATAATCTTCATCAGCCGCTACTGATCTAATCTCCGGTTCTAATTCACCTTTATCTACTCCTGGTCTATTGGCAATATAATCAATATGGTCAACGTTTTTTTCTCTGTTCCCTCCTGTGGGAGCATAGTACTTGATTTTCATAATAAATGGAGCAGCCGATGCCATCTACGTCCTCCTTTCGATGTCTTCAATCCCTTCTGCGATATCTTTGGTATTGGGTATTCCTCGATCCCGTACAAAGGCCAGCCCTTTCTCCCTGGCAATTTTAAAAATATCCACCACGTCTGATTTGCCCAAGTCAGCCATGGCCTGCGCCTGCAGAAAAATTGAAATGGCGCTGGCATGTGCTGTTTTTGCTGTGATTTTGGCTAGTCGATTTTCAACAGGCTTTAGTTTTTCCTCTACGGCGTCAGCTACATATGATTGTAAGGCAGATTTTTGATCAGCCAACTCATTTGTTGCGATATTTTCACGGAGGACTTGCCGTAAATAATCAGGAACACTCCTTCCTTTTTTTTGTGCTGCTGCTTTCACTAATTGAGCCATCTCACTGGTAACCCGAAAACGAAGTTCACAGTCAAACGTTCTTTTTGACAAAAAACCACCTCCTTTTCTGTTTGTGGATGTAATAAACACCTATGAATAAAGGCTAAACGAGGTAAACAACCTACAGATAAAGCAGGTAATACCATGGTTGTGGATGCTAACTTATCCGATGTTTGCTGGCACTGCCAGCAATATGTGCGCCTCCCTTATCCTGCACTAGAAAAACAGGCGAAATGGTATTACCATTTTCGTACCTGCAATACCCCGACTGCGATCCATTTTTCTAAGCAACCACACAAGAAATAAATACAGCAACTCAAGCAAAAATGTATTTTTCATCCTGGCGGCGGGAATGAGAAAAAATATCACCGACCCAGCCTTGAAACACAATTTGCGTACAGTGCATTCACGTAAAGAAGCTTTATCATTTATTTTTTCATACAAAAAACCTGCATGAACACTCTCAAATAAGCATTCTGCAGGTCGAACATCATACCCGTTATTTTAATAAAAGCCCTATCTAATGTTTTTTATAAGCACATCATGTTTTGTAACAACTCTCTCAATGATGTCAATTTTTTCATCCTGTATTTTTTGTTTCCTTTCTATGCGATCTAGCTTTTCTGCATTAAGCT
>JAAYKP010000127.1 GCA_012522335.1 Bacillota bacterium | reverse complement strand
TGCATCATGCCGCGTAAAGAATCAACAATTAAATTACCGTCTGCATCAAAAACACGTATTTGTGCTCCCGAGGTAGAACCGACATAAAGCGTTGCCAGACGAATCGACTGCCAGGAAGTACTTTCACTGTATAGTTCGGCCAATGTTTCTAAGATTAAACGATTCTGCTGCTTTTGTACCTGATCCAGATAACGCTCAAAATTCCAGTCCAGGGCTAATTGACTGAGCAGCGCGAAGACTAGAATCAAACCGACCGCTAAAACTACCATTGCCAGCGTAAATTTGCGGGAAAGACTGTTTTTCATCTTAGTTACCTTCAAACTTATAGCCCACCCCATAAACTGTTTTGATAAAACGAGGGTTAGCGGTATCTGGCTCCAGTTTGTGCCGTAAATTTTTAATATGACTGTCAATGGAACGATCGTAACCGGTAGCAAAAGCGCCCTGTACTATCTCTAACAGTTCACCCCTGGTAAACACACGCCCCGGGTTTTTCGCCATGGTGACCAATAATTTATATTCGGTAGCCGTTAACCCTATTGTCTGCCCACGAAAACATACTTCACGACGCAGTGTGTCGATGATTAACTCACCGTCAGCATATTCTAAGACATCGGCCAGCACGCCCGGAACAGTGCGGACCCTTCTTAATACCGCCAGGACGCGGGCGACCAATTCACCGGGGCTAAAGGGTTTTACCACATAATCATCCGCTCCCAGCCCTAAGCCTAAAATGCGTTCTTCTTCTCCCCCTTTGGCTGTCAACATAATAATGGGAATATTATTGCCGCTCTGCCGCAGTCTTTTTGTGATCTCCTCACCGGAGAGACCGGGCAGCATTAAATCTAACACCATTAAATCATAGTCGCCGCTTTGCGCCAGCTGCAGAGCTTCCGCCCCATCATTGGCCTGCGTAACCGCAAAACCTTCTTTCTGCAAATAAGCTGAAATTACCCGCGCAATTTTCTCCTCATCGTCCACAACTAAAATATTTTCCATCTCTGCACCTCCAATTTGAGGTCGGGTATATGCTAAGGCACTTAATTACTTAATTTTAACAAATAAAAGAAAGCCGGTACAAGTCCGGCTTAGCTTTTATCAAGCTGATTGTTCAGGTCTTGCTGCATGGCGTCGTTGATTATAGGCGCCATAACCACCGCAGCCGCGGCCTTGTCCTCTTCCCCGGCCGCCGCATCGGTACTGGCCAAAGGAATAGTCTCCCTCCTGCATCCTTTGCCGCCGGCACTGCCATTGTTCCTGCAGACGCTCCTTCAGCAGCTGGGCGTTTTCCTCACTTAAAAGACCTGCCTCCCTTTGTTTTTCGACGATCTGCAGCCGAAGTTGATGTTCCTCTTCATAAAGTTTGGCCAATTCATCCTTCTGCTTCTCTGTTAAAGCCCCGGCGGCAGGCACAGCTGCCGCTAACACCAGCAGCAGCACAGCAGCTAAAATTAAGCCTTTTTTCATCATCAAACCTTCCTTTCCTTGATGTTCTACTAAAAGTATAAAACAACTTTGTCAAAAACTGATGGAGAAATCATGGAGATTATGTGGAGTGGATAAATATCTGTGAAAACAGGTAATTTAGAAGTGAAAGCCGTTTTAGTTTAGGAGGCCGAGACTATGAAGAAGCGAGAAAAAGTAAAACGGGCATTACTCATCGGCGCGGGGACAGCAGCCGGCTTAACCGCCGCTAAACTGCTGACCAGAGGCATGATTAACAAAACACACGATCATATCCTAAAAATCCTCATGGAAGACACCTACGACGAAAACATGTGGGAGCTGGTTTCTGCCGCCACACGGCTTGGCTTACAAAATATTATCGAAACAAATTTGCGTGCCACGGAAGGTAAGGCCATTGCCCGCCCCATGGGCTCACCGAAAAAATTTCCCAGCCTGGATGATCTGGTCTTTACTTTTGCTCAATTGTACCGTCTGCCCACGCCTTTGGAAGAAAAAATTGATACCAGTGTCGTGATTGGCAAACAGGCAAAAAAACCTTTCACCATCGATTTTCCCATCATGATAGCGCCCATGGCTTATGGTGAAGCCTTAAGCAAGAAAGCAAAAATTGCGCTGGCCAGGGGCGCAGCCAGGGCCGGCACTGCCACCAATACCGGGGAAGGTCCCTTCCTGCCGGAAGAACGTCAAGCTGCTAAATATTTGATCTACCAGTTTAATCGCGGTGATTGGAACAAAACCCCCGAGATCATCCGTCAATGTGATGCTGTGGAAATTCAGATTGGGCAAGGCGCCTTAGGTGGCGTGGGGCATGTGATGCAGGCTGAGATGATTGATAAAGAATTGCGTCAGGCTTTTGGCTTTCCCAAGGGTAAAGATGCCGTCGCCCATTCCCGACAGCCGGGCGTAGAATGTATAGAAGATTTTAAAAAGCTGGTGAGCAAACTTAAGGAAATCGGCGGCGGCATCCCCGTTGGAGTTAAAATGGCTGCCGGCAAGCATTTAGAAGCCGATTTCCGTATTCTTTGTGAAGCCGGCATTGATTTTATTGCCATGGAAGGAGCCGAAGCAGCTACCAAAGCTTCCGCCCCCATTTTACAAGATGACTTTGGTGTACCCATGGTATTTGCCGTCAGCCGTGCGGCTAAGTGGCTCAAAGAAAATGGCTACAGCGACAAAGTAACACTGATTACCAGCGGGAAAATGCGTACCCCCGGTGACGTGCTTAAAGCATGTGCACTGGGAGCTGATGCCGTTTATATGGGAGCAACGGCCCTCTTTGCCATTGCTCATATGCAGGTCTTGAAGCCGCTGCCTTTTGAACCACCGACACAGGTAGTTTGGCATCATGGCCAATATGCTAAACAATTTAGCGTCAGAAAGGGTACCAAATATTTATATCAGTTTTTACAGGCCTGCAAAGATGAAATAAAAATGGGCATCAAAGC
>JAAYKP010000126.1 GCA_012522335.1 Bacillota bacterium | reverse complement strand
TAGGCTAAAGATACGGGTAATCAGCCCTTTTTGTTTTTCCGCAGAAGCGAGACGCTGCCCTGTGGCGATCCGTTCGCCCAGGCGGCGCAGATCTCTGCTGATTTCGGCCCCGGCATGGCTGACTGTTACCGGTGCACCCTTATTGATGGCAGAAATTACAGTCTTTTCATCACTGACAATTTGGTATGCAACAGTGATTTCCAGGCCTGTTTCCAGATCAGGGATGTCCACTCCCAGATCCTGATTGCTGCGGTTTAAAACTACCCTGATTTTTTCCCGGTAGTTTAAAGTTTCCAAGATATTTAAGCTGGTCTTAGCATTTTTAATCGTGGGGATGTCACGTGTTACCACCAGCAGAATAAGCTCTGCCGCTTCCAATGCCTGTAAATTTATATCATTAAAGATAGAAGCAGTATCGACAATCACATAATCGTACTGCTGTTTCAGCAGCTGCAGAATGGTCTCGGTATGTTCTGCCGTCACATACTCCGCATCTTGGGGGAAAAGCGGTGCCGGTAAAATATCAATGCCGGAAAAATGTCTAATGACATAGTCCGCCAAGTCTGCTGC
The DNA here is from genome assembly GCA_012522335.1 of Bacillota bacterium. Taxonomy (GTDB): domain Bacteria; phylum Bacillota; class Dethiobacteria; order Dethiobacterales; family Dethiobacteraceae; genus UBA9865. Next base: position 7,012 of record JAAYKP010000126.1, on the reverse strand, counting down.
CGTAATTTTCTCTGTACTCTGCACCAGATCACTGATGTTATTCCCGTCACGCAAATTAAGCATCACCGCGATATCGCCAAACTGCAGATCATAATCTACCAAGACTACTTTCTTTTTTTGATTTTGCGCCAACACAACGGCTAAATTAGTGGCGATGGTAGTCTTACCACAGCCACCTTTGCCGCCAAAAATTACTACCACTTTGCCTTCCGTTTTTTCCTCTGCCGGCTTTGTTGCGGTCTGTGCTGGCGCTGCTCCCGCTGACTGTTCGTCTGTAATTAAGGCAGGCAGCGGTTCAATCTGATACTGACTGGCACGCCGCAGCTGCTGCTGTTTGTATACAGAACGTATGGTCAGACCCATCTCGTTGCTGGAGAGTGGTTTAACCAGGTAATCCCTTGCTCCGGCGACCATGGCCTTTTTTAAATATTCCGCTTCACCCTGGATAGAGATGATAACCACCGCCACCTCCGGATAAAGCTGACCGGCTTTTTCAGTAGCAGTAATACCGTCCATCTGCGGCATATTAATATCCATTAACACTACATCCGGCTGCAGTTCACCTATTTTCTGCAGAGCTTCCTGCCCGTTTCCCGCTTCACCGACCACTTCCATGTCCTCCTCAAAATATAAGAGGCGGATTAAATCTTTACGCGTCTGAGGGACATCGTCGACAATCAAAATTTTAATTTTTTCCACGCTGCTCCCTCCTTAACCTGATACCGTAAAACTACTGATGAAACTGCCCGATGCGATACGCCGGCAGCACAGTACTGTCGCTATCACTGACGGGACGCAGCACCAGACGCAAACTGCCGCGTTCAGAAGCCTGAATTAATGCTGTTACAGCATTCAGGGGGACATCTAAAGTAACCGTATCCACCACCAGCTGCTCTGCCGTTTGTTCACGTATATACTGACCGACTGCCAGCACCTTTAACTTGTCTGCCACTACTTTCGTCAGCGTTTCTCCCTCTGCTGTCGGCGGGTCGATGGTGACAACGGCATCAACATAATCACCGGGCAAAATGAAACCGGCGACACCGGAAACATTGTTGACCGGCACTGTTACTGCCCGGTGCCGGGGCGAAATTTGATACGCCAGGGCAGCTTTACTTTGTGCAAACACCAGGCGGGAGGACAAAACTTGTTCTCCCGCTGCCATTCTCTCGCGGCTGTAAGCACCGGCTATTTCACCAATATCAAGAATGGCATCGGCATGCAGTGCTGTTTTCGGCAGCTCTATCGTTGTAAACATGGAGGCATCCAATTTAACCCGTGCCGGAATTTCTTCTTTTGCCACCGGCACAGGCACCAATTCCGCCGCCGCTTTACTTCTGGCTTCCAGCTGCACTAAATATAGATAAACAGCACCTGCCGCAGCCAGTGCCAAAATTAATGATAAGAAAAACAGTTTTTTCCCCTTCATGCCCTCACCTCATCTATGTTCGGTCCAAGAAAAACCCAGGGCAGATATCAGGGGCGCTTTGGGGGGCTAAAACCCTGACATCTGCCGCCGGAAAAGATAAAATGCTTTTACTCCACTAACTTGCCGCTGATAAGACCAAAAGGACTTTCCCCTGCCGCCGTGGTACAGCCTCCTTTGACCCGGCGAATAAACCTTCCGGTAATCTCTTTATCAATCTGCCAGGAACCATTGCCCAGCTGTTTTGCTTCCAGCCAAAAAGCAGCAAAATCCACTACTTCCACCTGCGTTACTTTACCGTTTTCTTCAAGGGGACGATAGACGGGTATATATAGAATGCGCGGACAGCCAGGTGGACAGGTATTAAAACTGCAGGTATGATCGCTCTGTGCCTGGGCGGCAGTTAAACGGGCCCCTAAACCACTCTTGAGGGCTGAAAATTTCACTCCCGCTTCTGTATAAAGAATATCACCCAGACTGATCACACCGTCATAGCCTTCGCGCAGATAGATTTCAAATTCATTGGCACCCTCAGCGCCTTCCCGAAAGGCAAGGGCTCCGGAATTTCCTGAACCTAAATCCAGCTCATCGTTATTGTTGTTTTTGGCAAACAATTTATAGGTTTTGTTAAACTCAAAGCTGGCCTTTTCGTTTATCCCCAGCGGGACAAGCTTATGCATGGCTGTCGGACGTGCTGCTGCAGCCCGTGCTTTTTGCGCCATTTTTTCTGTAGAGTGTGTGAACAGTTTGGCAAAAAATAAACGTACAGGCGCAAAGGCAGTTACAGTAACTTCTTTTCCGTCGGCCGCCACCTCAACCTCAACTTGCCCGGCCTCAACACCGTTTTGGGCAGCCACAGTCAGTGCCACTGCTTTTACCTGCTCTGCTCCTTCGTTAAATTTAGTTGCTCCAGCCAATGCTGCAGCATCGGCTGCCGCTGACAAACGGGACTGGGTCACATAATTAACGCCAAGATCAGCCACTAAGGCCGTACATGCCATCAGCAGAGTCATGATACAAGCCAGGATAACAACGACAGTCCCACCTTCGTTCTGCCAATATTTTTTCAGCCTCCTACCGCCCATCATCTCACCTCATTCCACGCGCATGGTGACGCTGCTGCTGACAATCCAGGGATTACTAATAACTTTGCCCGCCAAAGGAGTAATCAGCTGCAGTGGGTAGCTCACCCTGAGATGTAAATCCTCACCGCTTTGGCGCTCCCCTGCCGGGGTGATGGTAACGGTTAACTCCGCCGGATTAAGGGGGTTGACTGCGCTGGCAATACGGTCTGTTATCTCTGCGTCACTAGCCCCTACTGCCCCATAACGGGCCCCCTGCCGCGCTGCCTGTGTCACTAGCAGGTACGCATTACAGATACGCCCCACTTCCACCATCCCCAAAAGCAGCAGCAAAATGATGGGCAGCACTACAGCCGCTTCCACAACAGCCTGGCCTCTGTGATTCTTTAACCATTTTGCCATTATCCTCACCCACTTAAGCGTTTTCAGGCAGGATTTAGCCCTGCCCATGGTGGACAGGGCTGTTCACACAATGCAAATCATTTAAAATTAGACTTTCTATTCAGTTGACACATCTAAACTGCCTGTAACGTTTTCAAAAATCTCCTTAATCTTTTTGCCCAACGGACTGAGAGCAACAATCGCTGCAATAGATACAAGCGCTAAAATCAATGCATATTCGGTCATACCTTGTCCCGATTCTTCACTAAGCAATTTTTGTAATAATTCCTTCATTGTTTTTTAACCTCCCCAAATATATAATAACAGCACCCGCAAGCTTTCCGCTGCTAACAGTTTAACACCATTTCCACAAGCTGCCATCTAGCCTACGTCTCATTTCCGGCAGGACTATGGTCCTATTTTCGTCCAACAAAAAAGAACCCCTCCGGGTTCTGCTTAAAGTTTGACGATGCGGTTTTTCACGGCATACAGGGCAGCTTGGGTACGGTCGGTCACATTTATTTTGCGGAAGATATTAGTAATGTGGTTCTTAACCGTCTTTTCACTGATAAACAGTTCCGCGCCAATTTCCTTATTGTTTTTACCGCGGGCGATCAGGGTCAGTACCTCTATTTCCCGTGGGGTGAGAGCTTCTGTGCTGCTGCGGTGGCGGGCCTGACGCTGGAACTCCGCCAGCATTTTCGCGGTTATGGCAGCATCAAAGACTGTTTCACCCCTGGCCACAGCCCGAATAGTGCTGATCAAAGAATCGGCTGCCACATCTTTTAAAATGTAGGCTGAAACGCCGGCTTTAACTAATTCGAAAATATATTCATCATCATCGTGTATCGTCAGGGCGATAATATTGGTATTTGTACAGTTCCGTTTGATTTTCTTTGTGGCTTCAATGCCATTCATGCGCGGCATATTAATATCCATTAAAATAATTTCCGGTTGGTATTCGCGGGCCAGAGCACAGGCCGCTTCACCGTTTGCCGCTTCTCCTACTATCGTAAACTCTTCATGCAGTTCCAAAATCCGCTTTAAGCCATCGCGAATCAGCGCATGATCGTCGGCAATGAGGATGGTCGTTTTCTGCATCTGCTTCACCTCTTTATAGGGATCATGATCTGAATCTCACTGCCGCTGCCCGGAGCAGATGTAATTTCCATCTCCCCCTTTAATAATTCCACACGTTCCCGCATACCTAATAAACCAAAACTTTCTGTCTTGGCGTTTGCGCTCAGATCCGGGTCAAAACCGCAGCCATCATCAGATACTAATATATGTAAACGCTTGGGCAGCATTTCCAGTTTTACAAGACAGCGCTGTGCCTGCGCGTGTTTACAGATATTGTTGAGTGCTTCCTGGATTATGCGAAAAACGGCAACTTCCAAGGTGTTAGGCAGGCGTTGATTGTCGCCACCCAACACCACTAACTCAATTGTCAGTTTAGTATGTTTTTGCAGTTCACTGATAAAGCGGCGCAGGGTAGGAATGAGCCCTAAATCATCCAACACCATGGGTCGAAGGTTAAAAATAATTTTACGCACTTCCTGCAGACTTTCCTTGACCATGGCCTTTAAATCATGCAGTTCCTCTTTAACCTTTTCCGGCTCCAATGCCATTAATTTTTCACATATTTCAGCCCGCAGCACCACATTAGCCATGGACTGGGCCGGTCCATCATGAATTTCCCTGGCTACACGCAGGCGTTCTTCTTCCTGTGCCTTTATGATCCGCAGGCTTAACTGCTGCCGCAGCTGCAGTTCATCAAGTTTTACATTAGTATGCTGCAGATCACCGGAGAGCAGCTGCAGCGCCAACTCGGTCTGACCTTCCAGCTTCTCGGCTTTGGTTAATGTTTCATTTAACTGCAGCAAAGCTGCCTCCAGCTCCTTGAGGCGCTGTTGATTCTCTTCTTCCTCTTCATACATCTTCAGCAGCTGCTTTTGTATATATTTAGCTTCGTCATAGGCGACCTGAATTTCCTGCGCGCTGTATTTGGTAAAGTTACCGTTGACCTCCAGCAAATGCTGTCGTGCCAGTTTATAGTCCTGCTCCAGACGATCTGCCTGCGTAATTACCTTTATGAGAGCTGACTTTAGCTCTACCAGCTCGGCCATTAAAAGATTCCTTTGTTCCTGTCCCTGTTTAATAAAAACAGCAATCTGCTTTCTGCCTTCAGCTACTGTTGTCAGCATCCGGTTGATGACTTGGTCGATCTGGCTGAAATTATGCAAAGCACCCACCGTCCCGAATTGAGATCTGTTTCCTTTATTATTTCGACTAATTCCATTACTTTCCTCCCTCTTTATGCTGTCCCCAGACAAAGAATACCCTGTAAAGGGGCCATGCTCTACTTAACGCACGAAGTAAGCAGAATAATTTACTAATTCTGCTGCAAACTAAACTGACCCAGTCACTTGTTTAGCTTTAATCCGGTACTGTCTTCAGCTACAGTACAGCAAGAGGATAATGGCAGAATCTTGCAATTTTTTAGAACTTTTACTATCTTACCAGCTACAGCAAACAAGCATTGAAAGTTTCGGTAAAGACTGGTACAATCAAAAATGAGCCAGCTGTTATTTTTTTCACTAATATGCCACGTCAGAAGGTGAGTGATCTGATGAGTGATTTAAGTATTCTGTTTAATCCGAAATCTATTGCTGTAGTTGGTGCTTCCAACAAAGAAGGGAAAATTGGCCATTCCATCTTAGTAAATCTACAGGAAAGCGGCTATGCAGGTAATGTTTACCCAATTAACCTTAAAGAAGAAGAGATTTTAGGTTACAAATGCTACCCTTCCGTCAAAGAAGTTCCGGATGCTGTTGATGTTGCTGTAGTTGCTGTCCCTGCCCACATTTCAATTAACGTGGCAAAGGAGTGCGGGGAAGCAGGAGTAAAATTCTTAGTAGTTATTACTGCTGGCTTTAAAGAAATTGGTGAAGAGGGTTTAAAGAGGGAACAAGAACTTGTCCGCATCTGCAAAGAGTACAACATGCGCCTTGTCGGCCCCAATGTTGTGGGCATTATGGACAATCATACTCCCTTTAATGCTTCTTTCACGCCCGGTTCTCCGCCTAAAGGCAAAATTGCCTTTATCTCTCAAAGCGGTGCCATGCTGCTGGCCATTCTGGACTGGAGCCGCAGCGTGGGCTTAGGCTTTTCCCGTTTCATCTCCATGGGCAATAAAGCTGATCTTAATGAAATTGACTTTATCTGGTCTGCCTGTGAAGATCCGCAAACCAGCGTTATTCTCTGCTATTTAGAGGATGTTACTGACGGTGAACGTTTCTTGGAAGTTGTCCGTGAAGCAAGTAAACGTAAACCTATTATCATTCTTAAGGCTGGCACCTCTACCGCCGGTGCCCGGGCCGCTTCTTCCCATACCGGTGCTCTAGCCGGCAGTAACATTGCTTACGACACAGCTTTTCGCCAGTGCGGCGTGCTGCGGGCAGATAATATGGCTGAATTATTTGATTTAGCCATTGCTTTTGTAAACCAGCCCGTACCTGCCGGTAAGCAAATAGCCATCGTCACCAACTCCGGTGGCCCTGGTATTATTGCTACTGATAGTGTAGAACGCTATAATTTAGACATGGCCCGTTTCAGTAAAGAAACTACCGCTAATTTGCGGGAATCGCTGCCGGTAGAGGCCAGTGTTTATAACCCTGTAGATGTGCTGGGTGATGCGCCGGCTGACCGCTACCGGACGGCACTGGAAGCAGTGATGGCAGATGACAGCACACACTGTGCCCTGCTCATGCTCTCCCCTACTGCTGTTACCGAACCGTTAAAAACAGCTGAATTAGCGGCGGAAATGCGGCAAAAATATCCTGACAAGCCGGTCTTTGCGGCCTTTATGGGTGGTGAAAGACTTGCGGAAGGTACCCGTTTTCTTGCCGATTACGGCATTCCTACTTATACTTTCCCCGAACCGGCAGTGAAAGCCATTTCCGGGATGGTTAATTACGCCCACATGCGTCAGAAAATCGAGAACGCAGAGCCGCTCTACACCTTTGATAATATAGACCGTCAGGCAGTAAAAGCAACCTTTTATGATGTGATACGAGACCGTCGACTAGTCTTACTGGGTAACGAAGCAACACAAGTAGCACAG
>JAAYKP010000125.1 GCA_012522335.1 Bacillota bacterium | reverse complement strand
GCAAAGTTTTTAACCGTGAGGAACCACAGATGTCGGTCATTCTGGCCTGTTTACTTATTTTAGCGCTAATCTCAATTATTTTGGCTGTTGGTCTGGGACCGGTCAGCGTAGCACCTGCTGCGGTAGCCAAAATTGTAGCCAGCCGGCTGCCGCTTTTAAAAGATTATATTGAGCCTGCCTGGCTGCCGGTGGAGGAAAATATTGTGTGGGGGCTGCGTCTGCCCCGTGTCCTGCTGGGCATGATAGTGGGCGCCTCCCTTTCCATGACCGGGGTAGCCATGCAGGCCCTGGTCAGAAACCATCTTGCCGATCCCTTTATCCTGGGGGTCTCTTCCGGCGCGGCGGCGACTGCAACACTGGGCATGCTGTTTGGGGTTTTCACCTTTTTGGGGCGCTACTCCTTATCCCTTAGTGCTTTTTTGGGAGCAGCCGTTACTATTATTCTTGTTTATGTGATCTCCCGGGTACGGGGTAGGATTAATATTACCCAGCTGCTTTTATCAGGGGTAGCCCTGTCGATGATTATGGATGCCCTGACACGAATCATTACTTTGAGTGCTCCCAATGCTTTAGGTCTGCATAATGTTACTTACTGGTTATCGGGGAGTCTGGCGGGAACCAAGTGGGGCTATTTGACCCTCCCCCTGCTGGTGATCATCGTCTGCATGATTGTGCTGCTGGCTAATCACCGCGCTTTAAACGCGCTGTTAATGGGTGATGAGACAGCGGGAACGCTGGGCTTCAATGTGAGCCGCCTGCAGAAAATGCTTATTTTGGTGTCTTCACTCATGGCAGGCACAACGATTGCTGTCAGCGGTACCATTGGTTTTGTTGGCCTGATGGTGCCCCATTTTACCCGCCTGCTGGTGGGTTCAGACCATAAAAAAGTGCTCCCGGTATGCGCTCTGCTGGGCGGCATTTTGGTGGTGTGGGTAGATGTGGCGGCCAGGCTGCTCATTGCCCCTGAGGAACTGCCCTTAGGTGTACTGACTGCTCTGTTTGGCGGACCTGTGTTTATCTGGTTGCTGAAGCGGAAGACGGGCTAAAGCGGGAGAAGAGTGAGGTGCAGAAGATGAAGCTACAGGTTGAAAACTTAAGTTTTGCCTATGACGACCAACCGATTCTGGAAGATATCTCCCTTCATGTAAATCAAGGAGAATTTATGGGACTGATTGGCCCTAACGGCAGCGGCAAATCAACCATTCTGAAGAATATTTACCGGGCACTGAAACCGGCAGCCGGTGTAGTGAAAGTAGACGGAGAAAACTTATTTAATCTCTCCTATAAGCAGGCGGCGGTTAAAATAGGCGTGGTGCCCCAGGAGGATGTGCTGCCCTTTGATTTCAAGGTAGAAGAAATTGTGGCCATGGGCAGGAGCCCTTATAAAGGACTTTTTGACGCGGATACCCCAGAGGATAAAGAAATTATCCGCAGTGCCCTGGCGCGTTTGGGGATAGAGGAGATGGCCAAAAGAAATTTTCTGCATTTATCCGGTGGTGAAAAGCAGAGGGTTTTAATGGCCAGGGTGCTTGCTCAGGAAACGGAAATTTTGATTTTGGACGAACCGACCAACCATTTAGATATATCCTATCAGCTGCAGATACTTGATTTTGTCAAACAGCTGCAGGTGACGGTTTTAATGGCTATCCACGACTTAAATATGGCTGCTTTATACTGTGACAGGATTTATATCTTAAAGAACGGCCGCATTTTTACCTCCGGTACACCGGAGGAAGTATTAACGGAAGAAATCATTGCCGATGTTTATGGTGTTAAGGCTGATGTCAGGGTGCACCCTGTTACAAATAAACTTACCATCACTTTTTTACCACACAGCATTAACTGTATTTAAGGGAGGACGATGATAATGAAGCGGAACAAGAATCTGTTTTTGCTTACCTGTATTCTGGTCATGGCCTTTTTGTTTACCGGCTGCGGCAGTAAAGCGCCTGGGCAGAGAGATGATACTGCAAATGGAGGCAGCTATGAAAAAGTGGAGCTGCATAATTACGGCAGGGAAGTGGTAATTGAGAGTATGCCGCAGAAGGTGTTGACTTTGGGTCCCAACTGCAGTGAATTGTTTGTTGCCCTGGGGTTGACAGACAAAATTATCGGCAACAGTTTAGATAATCACAGTCGGGGTCCCCTACCGGAATATGCAGCTGAATATGCCAAGATCCCGGAACTTAATTATGCTAACGCCACCCGGGAAGCCGTCATCAGCAGCGGTGCCGATTTTATCTATGGTATTGATTGGGAATTTGGTGACGGTCGACTGGAAATTGAGGAATTAAAAGAGTATGGCATTAATGTCTACATGAATAAAGCCTCTACCCTGGAAGAAGCATATCAGGAGATAGCGGATCTGGGTAAAATCTTCCGTATAGAGGATAAAGCGGCAGCCTTTATTCAGGAGCAGCAGGAAAGAATCGGGGCGGTAGCGGAGAAAGTCAGCGGACAGGAACCGTTGAGGGTGTTAGTGTATGATTCGGGGGGAGACGGTGTATATACCTGCGGCGGGACTAACTTCGAAACCTTATTAATTGAAAAAGCCGGCGGCAAGAACATCTTTGCTGACGTCACAACAAAGCAGTGGTTCATGGCCAGTTATGAGGAAGTACTGAAAAGAGAGCCTGATGTAATTGTGGTGCATGATTATGATGTGCCTGCCTTAGAAGATAAAATCAGGGCGATTAAAAGTGACCCGGCACTTGCCCAGTTAGAATGTGTAAAAAATGAAAGATTTGTTCCCATCACCCTGGAAAGCGTGCTGCCCGGCGCGAGAATGGCCTATGCAGTTGAGCTGTTGGCAAAAGGATTTTACCCGGAATTGTTTAATTAATATGGGTAAAGGCTATTGCTGCCGGCCCGATGACGGTCCGCAGAGATTAGCTGATCATTTAATGATGTTGGGAGATTAGAGTATGCGCATAGCTGTTGTTGACGGACAGGGCGGCGGCATCGGGAAAAATATTGTCGAGAAACTGCGCGCAGGCTTGCCCGATGATGTGGAAATAATCGCTCTCGGTACTAATGCCATAGCAACAACTAACATGTTGAAGGCCGGCGCCAATGAAGGCGCATCAGGGGAAAATGCCATTCTGTTTATGGCCGATAAAGTTGATTTTATTGTCGGGACAATTGCCGTACTTGCTGCTAACAGTATGCTGGGTGAATTAACACCCCGGATGGCAGCAGCCATTGCAGCTTCTCCGGCCAGAAAAATTCTGCTGCCGCTAAACAGAATTGGTATTGAGGTAATTGGTGTTGTCAGTGAGCCCTTACCGCATCAAATTAGTCAGCTGGTAGAAAGAATTTTAGAAATCTGGGAGGACGAAGATAGTGTGTGAAGCTAATGCCTATTTAAAAAAAGGCGATAAAGAAGAATTGTTTCTGGAGAGTGTTGATAGAATTGTTCCCCAAAATGACTATTTAGAGATGGAAAACATTTTTGGCGTAAAAAAGATGATTAAAGCAGTGATTAAGGAAATGTCATTGGTGGAACATAAAATTATCCTGGAAAAAGTTGATTAAGCTGCTGCAGAAAATTCACCCGCTCCTGGCTGAGCGGGTGTTGTTTTAGACATTATCTTTAACTCTGGCCACTGACAGACCGTCACCGCTGGGGATGATAATGCTTTCCAGACGCCGATCTTCAGCCAGCATTTTATTAAACAGACGTACTGCTTTAGTAGTGGGTCTGCTGCTGGTAGGGTCGTAAACTCTGCCTTTCCATAAAGTGTTGTCAGCCGTAATGATGGCACCCGGCGCAGCCAGCTTGAGCGCCAGTTGTAAATATTTAGGCAAATTTAGTTTGTCGGCATCGAAAAAGAAAAAGTCAAATTTAGCGTTGTCCTGCAGTAAATCTTCCATGACTGCCAGGGCATTGCCGCTTTGTACCTGTACTTTGTTCTGCAGACCTGCCAGGCGAAAATTTTCGGCAGCCACTTGGGCAAACTGCGGCTTGATTTCCAGTGTCAGCAGTGTGCCTGTCTCCGGCAGGGCACGGGCCAGCCAGATGCCGCTGTAGCCGGCCAAGGTTCCTACTTCCAGAATTTTTTGTGCCCCGCTCATTTTTACCAGGAGATAGAGAATTTTAGCTGTCTGGGGTGGGATGGTGATGTCAGGCATGCCGTGCTGTGCCATGGATTCTCTTGTTTTCAGCAATACTTCATCTTCCTGGAGATAAAGATCGGTAATATATTGTATTTCTGACATATTGCACCCCGCGCTTTACGATTGTTTTACTGCCTGCAGGCAGTGCTCATGCCATTAATTTTAACAGCGTTTTCATGCTGAAGCAACTAAACCTATCAAGTGATCCTTCGGTTTCAGCGGTAATGTAGTGCTAATATTCTAAATATTAATTGAACTGCTTGCCCCGCAAATGCTATAATGAGGGCGAACAATTACTGATCTTCAGTCTGAAAGGGGAGTTAATATGAGCATCTTGGTTGCATATTCATCACAAACCGGCAATACAGAAAAGGTAGCTAAGGCGATCCATGAAGCATTGGGTGAAAAAGCAGAGTTGAAAAAGCTGCCGGATGTAAATTGTGAGGGCTACGATACAGTTGTACTGGGCTACTGGGTGGACAAAGGTACTGCCAATGCAGAAGCTTTGGAGTTTATGAAAGCATTATCCGGGAAGCAGGTTGTTCTTTTCGGTACTTTAGGCGCCGGTGACGCCGGGGGCTACCACCAGCGGGTGCGCGAAACTGTCGAGAAGGAACTGCCCGCCGACTGCACTCTTTTAGGTCATCAACTGTACAGAGCCTCTTCCATGAGGTTAAAAGCCCTCAGGAAACAGCATGCCGAAAACCCTGATGATATGGAAATTAAGAAGCTTTTAGACGACTATGAGCAAAATAAGCATCGTCCGGATGCTCAGGATCTGAAAAATGCCCAGGAATTTGTCCTGGCCGCTCTGTCCTAAAGACGACAAAAAACCAGCCCAAACCGCAGTGTTTGGGCTGGTTTTTTTAACTGTTTTATTGGATAAATCTCCTGGAGGCCAGCACCTGATCCAGCTCTAAAGTTTTGATGGGAGCTGTTTCCACAAGCTTAATCAAATCCGCTGCCGTGGCATGCACTAAAACACCGTAGCTGTACACACCATGTTCCTCCACATAAGCCAGGGCTGCCTGATAATATTGATGCTGCCTGGGATGATTACTCAGCGCCGTGACAGCTTCCTTTCTGTCTGCCAGATATCGTAAAAGACTCTTATAGTGCAGCTCTGCCGCTACAGCCCATCTGGCCCTGCCGGAGCTGCCAGGAGGCAGCCCCTCGTTACCTGTGAGCCAATCCCAAAAGAGAAAGGCTGGGTATCTGGCGGTGTCGGGTTGGTCACCGGAATGGAAAACTGTGTTGGGGCGCAGGTTAAATCCGGAGAGGAAGTCCATGCGCTGCCCCTGAGGAGCCGTTCTGATGCCGGCCCAGACAAAATCAAGGAAGTGATTTTTTTGTACTACTAAATCTTCTAACTCATCCATACTTAAGTCGTTTTCAAAGGTGAGGTAGGCCGCAGCATAAGCCACGGGGTTCAACTGCCGGAGATGGTTTAATACGCGCTCTTTTTGCCGTGCCAGATCCACGTCGCTGAGAAAGCCGGGAGCTTCCACGGCCGTAAAATGCGGCTGCTCAACACGGAAAAGATCTTTGCTGTAATTTTTATTACGTTTGATGCGCATCGTAATTTCTGCCGTTTCCTGCGTAAGGAGATTGGTGCGATAAAAATAACTGTCATAGCGGCCAAAGCCTAATTTGTCCGTTTCTGCCAAGCCGGCCAGGGCATATCCCGGCTGCGTCAGTTCTATCAGGGCTGCCAAATCGAAGTTGATATCATCTTCCCTGCTGCCTACAGAGACTTTAGTAGGATTATAATAGAAGCTGTCGACCAGCGGCGAGATAATAAAAACGATACTTAACAGGCAGGCTGTAATGATCATGACTGAGGTCAGCACAATTTTTCGCAACCTGCTGTTTACGCTTTTGATGATTTGACGAGCTTCCTCTTCTTGTGGGTCAGCTGCTGCCGGGTCAGGGAGCGGGAACTCCCATTGTTCAGCAAAATATGCTTCCAGAGCCTCATATTTTTCCAATTCTGCTTCTACTTGACGTTTTTCGTCGTCGTTTACTTCACCTGCTTGATATTTACGCAATAAATCTTTAAATTTCATTTTTCTCCTCCAAAGCGCTTTTTAGTTTCTTCCTGGCTCTAAACAGCAGCACTTTCACGGCACCCTCCGTTGCCCCAAGGGCGGCGGCAATTTCCTTGACAGTCAGATCACAATAGTAAAAAAGAATAATAACTTCGCGGTAGGAGGGACGCAGCTGCAGTACCTGAGCATAAAGGTTTTTACTCTGCTCATTATCTATCAGCCTGTCTAAGGGATTGGCCTCAGTTGTAGCAAGGGTTGGAAAATCATCAGTCAGGCTTACTTTTTGCTTTTTTCTCATGCTGTCCAGATAGAGATTTTTGCAGACCCGAAAGAGCCAGTATTTGATGTAAGGGGTGCTTTCCTGCAGGGAGAGCAGTGCTTTAAAAAAGGTTTCGCTGGTTAAGTCATCAGCCTGATGCCGGCTGCGGCATAAGGAGAGGGCGTATAGGTAGACTTGCCGATAATATTTACTATATAGTTGTTCCAGCCGGTCATTGAGCATGAGGAAAATCTCCTTTTATCAGATAAACGAACTACAAGCCTTTAGGTTACACTTTTTTTATGGGATAGCAAATTATTTTAGCCTTATTTCTTTTCCATCCGCAGGGAGTTGTTAATTGCTACCACCATTATAACGGCAGCTTGTCTTCCTGCAAAGCGCTAGGTCTGCAGCAGGAGAAAGGTCCGGGAAAATAACTGATCTTGTAATTTTTAGCAAAAAGGTGCTATAATTAAGCTGAGTTGGCAGCTTTTCCAACTCAAAAAGCAGCCAAGAACTACAGCCTTAGTTGTCTAATAATTTAAACAATGGTAAATAATCTGCCATCGTTGCTGCTGCTGGCCCCTGTCAGTCAGCCGAACGAAAAAGATAACAAGGGAGGTCCAAAGCTTATGGGTGGAGATTTATACAGCAGGAGGGTGCAGAATATTGTTGACGCCATTAACTTCAGAGAGCCGGAGAAAGTGCCGGTAGGGCTGGAAATCCTGATGTGGCCGTTTGCTTATAAGGGTAAAACTTATCAGGAAGTCATGCATGACCCGCAGCTGGCGGCCGATACCTACACTGAATTTCTGGATGATGTAAGTCTGGATTACCTGGCCTTAATGCCCGGTGTATCCCATCCGGTGAAGGTCTACCAGAAGCTGGGCAACAATGAGTATGTGATTGCCAAAGACGGAGTAGGTATTGAACATCTCCAGGCCTTAGTAAAATTTATGTCACCAGAGGATTATGAGCTTTTGATTAACGATTTTCCGGCCTTCCGTCAGTACATGTTTTATCGCAAATATCCGGTGTTTAAAAAATCTAAAGAGGAAGCATATGCCGCTCTGAAGGAAGCAGCCAAGGAATTTAAAACTTACTTTCTGGCTAATGCACTAATTAACAAAAAGATCCATGAAGAAAAACAGATTGTCTCACTCCACGGCCCTGAATCACTGCATTATTTTTCAGCTTTTAACTCCATTTTTGATTATTACCGCGGCATGACTAATGCTTTAGCTGACCTTAGAAGAAGACCGGACGTGGTGAGAGAAGCATGTAAAGTAATCAGAGATCATACTTTAAGTCAAATCAAAGCTAAACCTGAAGATTACCAGGGTAAATCTTTCCCCCTGAGCATGACAGTCTATCATAGTGAATGTTTCCTCTCTCCGCAGCAGTTTGATGAGTTTTTCTTTAAAGACTTTAAAGAGTTTTATGGTCCCTTTATGGAAGCAGGTGTTAAGTTTTTCCTCAAGGGCGAAGGCAGTTTTCTCAAGACCATTGACCGCTATCGTCAGCTGCCCAAAGGGGCGATGGTGATGATGCTGGATGAGGACGATCCTTTTGAAGTGCATAAAGCAATTGGTGACTGGGCCACACTGTGTACCGGCATTCGCAGCGATCTGCTGAAATACGGTACCAAAC
This sequence comes from Bacillota bacterium, assembly GCA_012522335.1. Taxonomy (GTDB): domain Bacteria; phylum Bacillota; class Dethiobacteria; order Dethiobacterales; family Dethiobacteraceae; genus UBA9865. The sequence goes on along the minus strand of JAAYKP010000125.1, from coordinate 21,027 downwards.
AGCAGTGTATAGATTATGCGAAAAAATGCTTTGATACTTTTGCCCCCGGCGGCGGTTTCATGTTCCTGCAAAACAAACCCTTCTTATATGCGCAAGACGTAAACCCGGAGAATGTGGTGGCGGTGTACGAATTTGCCAATGAATACGGGAAGAAATAGGAGGGAGAAAGATGAGTGAACGCGATTATACGGTAGAAGAATTATTTGCGGAACTAAAGAATGATGATTCCTGGGAAAGTGATCCCGAGTTAAGAAAAATACTTGCTGAAGCACTGTATGCTACACTACAAAGAAGTGTTGGTTAAAGAGAAGTAGATAAATAAACAGGCAAAAGGCAAAGAGTGGCTTTCTAAATTTAGGGAGCCACTCTTTTTAGGGAAAAACAGCTGCCGCAGAATTAAAACAGCCGCTACTATTCTGAATTTTTACTTTAGTCACTTTAATTTTCTCTCAGGAGATGATATACTATCAGTAGAAATTTTCCATCAGGCAGCAGCAAAAGAAAAGAATAAAAAAGAAGGAGATTGATTATGGCAACACATTTAACTCAGAAGGAAAACTTTTTGCGTGTTGTTCGAGGAGAAATGCCGGAATATGTACCGGTGTCATCAATGGGTCCTGACTCAGCACCTTTAATGACCATGGCTGATCCCAGCATTATTGGTAACTTCCGTGGGCCGCAGGGCGGCAAGGATCCGTGGGGAGTAACATTTGTCACAAACAAAGAAACAAACTACGCTGCCATCCCTGAGCCGGGCAACTTCATCCTTGATGATGTCAGAAAATGGAGAGATGTTATTAAGAGACCGGATTACTCGGGTTTCGATTGGGAAAAGGCTGCCAAGGAAGACTGGGCCAAATATGTGAAAGATCCTGACCAAACATTATTTACCATCAGCGGCTTTGCCGACTTTTTCCAGCAGTTTATCAGCTTTATGGGCTTTACCAATGGACTGATGGCCCTGTATGAAGAGAAAGAAGAAGTGGAAGAGCTGCTCGACTACATGTTAGACTTTTCACTTTGGATCACGAAAAATGTTCTGTACTACTACAAGCCTGAAGGTTTCTATTTGCTTGATGATTCTGCTTCCAAACTGCATCCCTTCATTTCGCCGCAGCTTTTTGAAGAGCTTTTTGTACCCCGCTACAAAAAAGTTTTAGAGCTGGCTATTGACGATGGTCTGCCGGTCTTCTATCATAACTGCGGCAGATGTGAGGATTTTCTGCCGGCAATGGTGGAAATCGGCGTTAATGTTTGGGATCCGGCCCAGGTAGAAAACGATCTGGTTGCAATTAAGAAAAGATTCGGCCGCAAACTGGCCATTAATGGTGGTTTTGAATACCCCATGCCCAGTACATGGCCTGAAGTTGACGAAGAGCATGTGCGTGAAGCTGTCCGCGAAACATTTAATAAGTTGGCTCCGGACGGAGGCTATATTTTCAGCGGTATGCTAAAGTCACTTGACTGGCAGGACCCCAAAGTTCAGGAAGTAAACGGCTGGATTAGGGATGAAGCCCGCAAGCTGAGTAAAACATTCTACAAATAGCAATGTAATGAATTGGGCGTTCTGGTAACGCCCAATTCTAACTCGGTTATTAAACTAAAACTAGAACTAGGGTGTTAGAAATGAAAATAGTAATTTTAGGCGGCTTTTTAGGTTCCGGTAAAACAAGCGTTGTTATCCAGCTGGCCAAATATGTTGTCGGTGATAACCCGGAACAGGCGACAAAAGTAGTGATTATTGAGAATGAAATAGGTGCCGTTAGTATAGATGATAAAGTGCTGCGGGCAGGCGGTTATGAAGTGCAGAACATGTTTTCCGGCTGTGTTTGCTGTACCATGTCCGGCGAGTTGGTCCTTGGTCTGCATAACATCATCCGCGACTTAAACCCAGAATTAATTATTATGGAGGCAACGGGTGTAGCTTACCCCCATAATATCAGGGAAACAATACTGCGGTCACTGCCTGATCTTGATTGTCGGGTAACATGTGTTACTGATGCCCAGCGCTGGAAAAGACTGCTGAAGCCCATGGAAATGCTGCTGAAGGATCAGCTTGATTCAGCTGAAGTTATTCTGATTAATAAGGTAGACCTGGTGGATGCAGAGACGCTGGCGGAAGTGGAAGCCTCAATCAAAACTTTTAATGATCAGGCACAATTTTTTAGAATTAGTGCGTTGGAAGAGATACCGGCTGCAGTTTTTGCTGCCATGCTCGGTGAAGCATAAACAGCCGCGGGCTTAAGCACAAACAGCCCGTGCAAAAAACAGATCCGATAACCATCAGCATGTATCGGATCTGTTTTTTATTGTTCATGGCTTTATTCCTTCCGCACCGGGATCCAGATTTCACTATAGGCATAGTCTTTCTTTGCCTGATCCATTTTCGTAAATGAAAAGGAGGGGGCGTTGATGACTTCATAGCCCGAGGTGGGAAGCCATTCTGCATAGATGTTAGCCATGGTTTGCTGCAGGGTAGAAGGGAAAGGACCTTCGTTGGGAAAGACTGCCCAGGTATAGGCCGGAACGGGCACTTTGTCTAACTGCTCACTTACCTCTTCTTTTGTTGTTAAGACCCCGATTAAATGAGTTAAATAGCCTTCTTCTTTGAGAAAATTTGCGTCAGCATCATAAGAAGCATTGACAATTTCATAAGGTTCAATATTCTGCAGCGCATGCATTTCGGCTCTCTGTGCTTCCGTAATGCTTTCCGCCAGTTTGACTATCTCCTGATTTACGCCTTCAAACTGCATTGGTACACGCTTACTTACACCTACCAGATAAAAAGCCGGCTTCTCTTCGATTCTAAACTCCATTGGTATTCCTCCTTTAACGGTAATGATAAATGACAGTTTGGGAAACGACTTTATCAGGCCCGTTTTCATGACCTCCGAGGGTAAGTACCCACTCCACTTTTTAAAGGCGCGCGTAAAGCCGTCCAGGGATTGGTAGCCATATTTAAAAGCAATATCTGTTACTCTTTCTCCGTTTAATAAATCTTCATTTGCTGCTGCTAATCGTCTCTTTTTGATATATTCGCTCAGGGTCATTCCTGCAAGATAAAAAAAGAGCTGGCGCAGGTGAAAAGCGGGGATTTCTACAGTTTGGGCAATTATTTCCACAGACAGTTCCTCGGTCAGGTTTTCTTCAATATAGGCCGTAACTTGATTTAGTTTATTTAACACCGGTTTCCCTCCTTTCCCTATCAGTATCATACCAAAGCTCCTGCGTCAGTGCTCGACTTTTCTTTGATAAAAATGTCGTATTATATGCCTCATGGCAAATGCGGCCGGGACATAAGCGAGGGGGCAGGTGTTGACACTTTGTTAATAATCCTGTATACTGTTGTTCGTGTCCAAGCGCGGAGCTGTGGTGTAGAGGCCTAACATGCCTGCCTGTCACGCAGGAGATCGCGGGTTCGACTCCCGTCAGCTCCGCCATTATATTATTTGCATAGAAACTCAGGTCAGCCTGAGTTTTTTTGTATCTTGAATTAGCATAAGCTGGACTGGGCCTGCTGCTGCGGAGAAAAATCTGTCTTCGCTTAGCTGCCTGCAGGGTAACTGCAGTTTAAAAGCGAATTATGGCTGCATAACTATAATTAAGGAGGAGCGCGACTGCATGAAGATCTGTATTTTATCCGGTAATCCGAAAAAAGAAGGTCTTTGTCAATCTGTGATTGAAGCGGCAAAAGCCGGCGCGGCAGAAGCAGGAGCAGAGGTAGATGAGATCAGGCTTGCTGATCTGAAATTAATACGCTGTCAGGTTTGCGCTGATGGCTGGGGCCCTTGTCGTGATGAAAATTACTGCCGTTATGGCAGCGACGGCTTTGATGATGTCAGAGCCCGTTTAGCAGAGTGTGATGCCATTGTCATGGCTACGCCTGTCTATTGGGGAGAAACTACGGAAGTGTTAAAAAGCTTCCTTGACAGGCTGCGCCGGTGTGAGTTTAATCAGGAAAAAGTCCTGCGCGGCAAACAGGTACTGCTCATTGCTTCACCCGGCGGTTCGGGCAACGGTTTATTAACATGTCTGGAGCAAATGGAACGTTTCTGCCTGCATACCGGTGCTGTGATCTTTGACTATCTCGGCATTAATCGCTGGAACAGTGATTACAAGAAAGCTGCCGTGCAGGCTGCCGTGGCTGCCATGGCCGGCGGCCGCAAAAGGGGTGATACCGTCTAAAGACGGCTTATTACCTGACCAGGAGATAATCATTGCAGATTTATTACAGTTAACATAAATCTATTTCCAAAGCAAGGGCTGCGGGATATAATAGAAGCGGCAACATACATCTAATAAGATTGGAGATAAGAGATGACACTGGAAGCGAAGTTAGAAAAAATTCTGGAATTAGGTGCTTATAAAGCGGCAGTAATTGATGTGGAAAAAATCCCCTTTGATGAAGGACTGCGGCGCTTTTGTGAGGTAAATCACTGTGGACATTATGGGAAGAATTATAGCTGCCCGCCGCATATTGGTGATGTGGAGACAGTTATCGCGGAGGCAAAAAGCTATCAAAGGGCTATAATTTACCAGACTGTTACCGAGATTGAGAATTCCTATGATTTTGAAGGCATGATGGCGGCAGCAAAAAAGCACAGTAAAGTGTCCAAGCTGATTGATGCAGAGCTGCAAAAGGATTATAGTGACTATTTGATGCTTACGGCAGGGGGCTGCGATGTTTGTAAAGTTTGTGCCGTGATTGATAATGAACCCTGCCGGTTCCCGGAAAAAGCAGTTTCCTCTGTGGAGGCCTATTGTATTGATGTGTCCCTGCTGGCCAGGGACTGCGGCATGAAGTATGTTAACGGCCCCAACACCGTTACCTATTTTGGCGCATTTTTATTTAAATAACAGAACTGCCAGGACCTTCCGGGTCAAGGAACAAGAAGCTGTAAGGGGCAGCTTCTTGTTTTTCGCAGAAAAACAGCAGATAATAATCTTGGCAGGCAGGAAACAGCTGCCGGGAGTAAGATATTCCAGGGGGGTATCAGATGTCAGATTATCTAGTCAGAGCAACGGCTGCGCAGCACCAAATTCGCGCCTTTGCCGCCACTACACGTGAATTGGTAGAAAAGGCACGGCTGATTCATCACACGACCCCGGTCGCCACGGCTGCTTTGGGCAGGCTGCTGACGGCAGGCAGTATGATGGGCGCCATGTTAAAAGGTGAAAAGGATATTTTGACTATCCAGATTAAGGGAGACGGACCGCTTAAAGGACTGCTGGTGACGGCCGATGCCAAGTCTAATGTGAGGGGTTATGTGCATAACCCGCAGGTGGAACTGCCGCTGCAGGCCAAAGGTAAGCTGGATGTAGGCAGAGCCGTAGGAGCGGGTATTTTACGGGTCATTAAAGATTTGGGCTTGAAGGAACCATATGTGGGACAAACTGCCTTAGTTTCCGGAGAAATAGCCGAAGATCTCACTTATTATTTCGCCGCTTCTGAACAGGTTCCGTCTGCTGTCGCTTTAGGAGTGTTAATTGATACAGACTATAGCGTTAAGCAGGCCGGTGGTTTGATTATCCAAGTTATGCCTGGCTGTGGTGAAGAAGTAATCGGGCTGCTGGAAGAAAAAATTGCTGCCATGGAGAGCATTACCGGACTGTTGGCTGCAGCCATGTCACCGGAGCAGATTTTAGAACATTTGTTAGGTGATTTTAGTCTGGAAATACTGGCGACAATGCCGACACAGTTTCACTGCGGCTGCAGTCAGGAGCGTATAGAGAAAGCAATTCTGAGTATTGGCAGACAGGATCTCCAGGAAATCATTGCTGCCGGGGAACCACTGGAAGTAAACTGCCACTTTTGCAATACCAGCTATCAGGTCGAGGTTGCTGACCTGCAAAAATTTCTCTAAACCAAAACCTGTGGGGCAAATATTGGGTAAAGACAATAAGTACACCTGAAGTGTCAGCCAAGCGCTAACAGCGGAGGGTGTACTTTTAATTCATTTAAGAAGTGTTATCGAAAAAGGCTGCTCTGAAACAGCACAAGGCAGACTGCCGGGTTAAGAAAAGTCTTTCTTGTGTTTAACCCCATGGGCGTATAGGAAAGATTAGGCGAGCTATTGGAAGTTTATCTGCTTTAACAGCTGTTACCGGCAGTACATGGTGTTAATTTATTACCAGTCGTTAACAGTAGATAAATTATAGACAAGAAAATAAACATCTGTTATAATGGTTAACAATTATATTGAGAGCAAGACTATTGTTTCTTGAGGGAAAATTTCAAATGGTGCGAAGATAGGGACTGATAAAGATGATAAAAATGGTAAACGTGGACAAACAATTTGGAAAACTTTGGGCACTTAAGAACATAAATTTAGAAATAAGTGCGGGCGAAAAACTAGTTGTTATTGGCCCTTCCGGTTCCGGAAAAAGCACGCTGATCAGATGTATGAATTATCTGGAGAAGCCAACTTCCGGACAAATTTTTGTTGACGGTATCGAGATTACTGCCCATAAGGCACCGGTTGCCAAAGTGAGACAATCGGCAGCCATGGTTTTCCAGAGTTTTAACCTCTATCCTCATAAGACAGTTTTGGAAAATCTGACCCTGGCTCCCATTAAGGTACAGGGAATCGAGAAAAAGCAGGCGGAAGAGTCTGCAATGAAGTATTTGGAGCGGGTGGGGCTGACCGAAAAGGCCCATAATTATCCTTCACAACTTTCCGGGGGACAGCAGCAGCGTGTAGCCATTGCCAGAGCTTTAAATATGCATCCGAAGATTATCCTCTTTGACGAGCCGACTTCAGCCCTTGATCCCGAGATGATTCAGGAAGTTCTGGACGTGATGGTCGGACTCTCCAAGGATAATATTACGATGGTGGTAGTAACCCATGAAATGGGTTTTGCCAGACAAGTTGCTGATCGGATTATCTTCATGGATGAAGGAGAAATAGTAGAGCAGGGCACGCCTGAACACTTTTTCTCAAATCCCTCCAGTGAGAGGACTAAATTGTTCCTAAGTAAAATACTTAGATAGATAAACAAAGAGGGAAAAATGGAAAGGAAGGGACGGTTAGAAATGAGAAAGACAGTATCTGTTTTGCTGATGTTGGTCATGCTGTTTGCTTTAGTTGGCTGTTCCGGCGGCAGTAATGGGGGGCCGTCAGGGGAATCTGAAGGGGATCTGCCGGCAGATTTACAGGCTATCGTCGATCGCGGCGTGCTGCGGGTAGGTACCAAGGTAGATGTACCAGGTTTTGGCTACCAAAATCCGGACACCAATGAAGTAGAAGGTATGGAAATTGATATCGCCAAGGCATTGGCGAAAAAGTTACTGGGTGATGAAAGCAAGATTGAGACACAAGCCGTGACTGCTCAGACACGCGGTCCTTTGCTGGACAACAATGAAGTTGATATTGTCATTGCCACCTTCACCATCACTGAAGAGCGTAAACTATCTTATAACTTTACCCAACCTTACTACACAGACGAAATAGGCTTCTTAGTCAAAAAGGCAGCCGGTTACAAAGATATTAAAGATCTTGACGGCAAAACTATTGGTGTAGCTCAATCTGCTACGACCAAGGCGGCACTGGAGGAAAAAGCTAAAGAGCTGGGGATTTCCTTTAACTTTAGTGAATATGCAAGTTATCCGGAACTTAATGCGGCTTTAGCCTCCGGTCGTATCGATGCCTTCAGTGTTGATAAGTCAATTCTCTTAGGTTATGTGAATGAAACCAGTGAAATTCTCGATTACGGCTTTAAGCCCCAGGAATACGGTATTGCCTGCAAATTAGACAATAAAGATTTGGCAAAGTATCTTGACGACTTTATTGGCGAGATTAAAGCAGACGGTACTTTAGACAGCATTATGGAGAAATGGAATTTAAAATAAGGCTCGCTTAATTTTTGTTTAGATTAAACGGCATGAAGAAACACCGCCTCCTGAACCCTTCTGGCGCTTCACGCCTTGAACCAGTAAAGAGGCGGTCCTCTTTTTGCCGGAGTGCCGGCTTGTAAGTCCCGTGCCTGATTTGTGTGCGGTGCAGAGCCTTTGAAAGGACGATCGGGTATGTTTTCTAGTACTGGACCCTTTGCATGGTTTAAGTGGCAGGCTTTGTTTGCTGATTGGCAGATTTTTGCGCAGGGCTTTGCTTATACTTTAGTTGTGGCGTTTAGTGCTCTTGCTTTAGCGCTGCTGATCGGCATCATCCTGGGTATAGCTTCCTGCTCCAATATTAAACCTCTGGAGCTGTTTTCCAGGATATATGTTGAGTTTTTTCAGAATACGCCCTTATTGATTCAAATCTTTTTCCTTTATAACGGCTTGCCGTATGCAGGCATTGTTTTAAGCGTTACTACCATTGGTATTATCGGTGTCGGCATGTACCACGGCGCTTATATCGCCGAGGTTGTGCGTTCCGGCATCGGCTCCATTGCTAAAGGGCAGCTGGAGGCAGCTTATTCGCAGGGCTTTACCTACTGGCAGGCCATGACGCATATCATTTTGCCGCAGGCCAAAACCATCATTTTGCCGCCTCTCACCATGCAGGCAGTGAATCTGATTAAAAACACTTCAGTCCTGGCAGTTATTTCCGGTGCTGATATTATGTTTACGGCCAAGTCGTGGTCATCATCCAATATTTATTATGGACCTGCGTACGTAGTGGCAGGCTTACTCTACTTCATCCTTTGTTATCCTTTGGCTAACCTGGCAAAAAGGCTGGAGGATAAAGTGAATGCCCTGCCGGCTGAGGCAGGAGGCAAAAAGTCGCGCCTGGCAAAACAGGATGTAACAGTCGGGAACTCTTGATGGCGCCGGTGAGGGAGTCCCGTCTGCTAAGTAAAACCGGCGCAGAAGTGAGGACCATATGAAAGATATTTTTACTACAGCCAATATGCTTTTTGTCCTGGAAGGACTTAAAATGACTTTATATATCTCTTTCGTCTCCATCCTGCTCAGCACCCTGTTTGGTACAATTCTGGGTGTACTGCGCAGTTTGACCGGCGGGATTTTTAGACTGCTGGCTGCGGCCTATATTGAAATAGTACGTAATATTCCTAACCTGTTATGGATTTATGTGATTTTTGTGGTTTTCAGACTGAAGTCAGTTGAGGCGGGAGTAGTTAGTTTTACCATCTTTACCTCGGCTGCTTTAGGTGAAATTGTCCGTGGCGGTCTTAACTCCGTGGGTGCCGGTCAGTGGGAAGCAGCCCGCTCACAGGGGTTTAACACTTTTCAGGTACTGCGCTATGTGATCTTACCGCAGGCTTTTCGAAATATGATACCCGCCATTGTGTCACAGTTTGTAACAGTTATCAAGGATACCAGTTTCCTCTGGTCTGTTATTGCCATTCAGGAATTAACAGGTAAAGTAACTATCCTCATGGGACGTTATTTTCAGGTAGGTCAAGTGTTTACCCTTTATCTGATCCTGGCCCTGATTTACTTTGTTGTTAACTATACCCTCTCGCTTTTATCCCGCAGGCTGCAGCAAAAATTAACTTATTAGTCTGGTTATTGTAAGATCATGGAGGAGAATCCATGGTCTTATTTTTATGGCCGGATTATTAGTTTACCGGCACTGCCTGGTGGAGAAAAGCAGGGAAGGCCGCGACGGAAAAGAAAATTTTGGTGCAAATTGTCAAAATATCACTTTTCGTTAATATTCTGACTGGACAGCTGGCTTAATATTGACATAAATGCACGATTATGTTTTTATCACCAGGCTAAGCAGGCCGGGAGGTTCAGAAGGTGTTCATAAACAGCCTATTATCAAAACTGCATTCCAGGCGCACCCTGACCATTATTACTGTCTCACTGCTGCTGATGAGTATTTATATTTTGTTTCATGCCTGGACAAGCAGTGTCAATGCAACGGCAGAGCAGGCTTTAACCCTGGCAGCGGCAGCAGAGGCCGCGCTGCCCAAGTCTTTAGTCAGTGAACTTGCTGGCGTGTCGAGGGGAGTAAGAGAAAACTCTGCTTATGACCAAGTTAAGGATAGTTTGCGCCGGCTGGCAGCATTAAATAGTAAGATTGCTTTTGCTTTTCTTTATACCGTTAATGATGATCAAGTGTATCTGCTGGCAGATTCAGGACCGGAAGGTGCACAGCATTATGCTCCCTTTGAACAGGAAGGTACAGCAGCAGAAATATTTGCTGAGGCGGTGCGCCCGCCGGAAGCTCCGCTTATAGCTGCCGTTGCGGAGCGGCGGGGAGACTGGGTTAGTGTACTGGTACCTGTCAGAAATCATGAGGTTCAGCAAAATATGGCTGTGCTGGGCATAGTTTTTCCGGCAGCAAACTGGTATGACTTTGCCGTAACACGCACTATCCAGGCGGCAATTATTGTCTTTTGCTTATTCGTGATTTTATTTGTGCTGTCCGAACTGGCCAAAAGGAATTGGTCACTGCAGCTGGAACAGGAAAAAGTCCGGCATACCGGTGCTGTGCTGAAACAAAGGGAAGCTTTATGGCGGGCTGTTTTTGAACAAGCTCCCATTGGCATCACTCTGGGCAGTCGGGAGCATGAGATTTTGGATGCTAATCCGGCTTTTGCCGCCATTGTCGGCAGAGCAAGGGAAGAGCTGAAGGGACTAAAATGGGAAGAATTTACCCATCCAGATGATATTGGGCAGGATGCAGAACTGTTTGCGCAGTTTGCCGCCGGGGAGATTTCCGGTTACAGCATGAAAAAAAGATATTTAAAACCGGATTACTCCGCGGTGTGGACGAATATCAGTATTGTGCCCCTGCATTTTGCTGAAGTACAGCTTGCAGATCATTTATGTTTGACTCAGGATATCAGTGAACAAGTGTCAGCGGAGCAGGAACTGCGTGAAAGTGAGCGCATGAAGGCAATGATGCTGGCTAATCTGCCGGGGATGGCTTATCGCTGCTATAATGACGAGGATTGGACGATGCAGTATGTGTCGGCCGGCTGCTGCGAACTGACAGGTTACCGGGCAGAAGCCCTGATCAACAACCGGGAAATATCTTATAATGAGCTGATAGCGCCGGCATACAGGGACATTTTGTGGCAGGAATGGCAGAGGGTTTTGGCCGCAAAAACAGTTTTTAAATATGAGTATCAGATTATCACGGCAGCCGGTGAAGTAAAATGGGTTTATGAGCAAGGTCAGGGTATCTATGATGAAGAGGGACAGGTGGAGGCCTTAGAAGGGTTAATTATAGATGTATCGGCACAGAAAAAAAGAGAAGCACAAATAAAGTATCTAAGTGAACGTGATTTCTTAACAGGTCTCTATAATCGTCAGTATTTTGAAGAACAAAAACAACATCTGGACGCTAATCTGCCCCTAACGGTTATTTATTGTGATATTAACGGTGTTAAACTGATTAATGATGCTTTTGGCCATGCTGCGGGTGATAAATTAATCATTGATGCGGCCAGGATTCTGAACAGCTGCTGCCGGGATCAGGATTTGATTGCACGTACCGGAGGCGATGAATTTACAATACTTTTACCGGATACAGACAGCAGGACAGCAGAGAAGCTTGTTGCCCAGATTAGGGCTCGCTGTCGGGAGCATAATGCCGCTCAGACCAATGAGGCTTTTTGTCTGCATATCTCAATAGGCTTTGCCACACGTGAGCTGCCGACAGAGGAAATGAGCCTGATCATCAAACGGGCGGAAGATAATATGTACCGGCGTAAGCTGCTGGAGCAAAAAAGTTCACATAGTGCCATTGTTTCATCGATCAGGGCTGCCATGTTGGCGCGCAGTCAGGAAACGGAAGAGCATGCGGAGAGGTTAACTAGTTGGTGCCGGCAGCTGGGACAGGTTCTCGGCTTAAAGCAGACTGAAATTGATAATTTACTCCTCTTGGCTACACTGCATGATATTGGTAAAATGGGAATAGATGATGCTATTTTAAATAAACCAGGCAAGCTTACTGAAGAAGAGTGGATAATGATGAGAAAACACCCCGAAATCGGTTATCGCATTGCCATGTCTTCGCCGGATTTAATACATATAGCCGATTATATTTTATCTCATCATGAACGCTGGGACGGCACGGGCTACCCGCAGGGGTTGTGCAGAGAAAAGATCCCGCTCTTATCCCGCATTTTAGCGGTGGTAGATGCCTATGATGCCATGACTGAAGATCGTGCCTACCGTAAAGCACTGTCTCCCCGGGCAGCCGTGGCTGAACTGCAGCAGCATGCCGGAACCCAATTTGACCCTGTAATAGTGGAAGCGTTTGTAGAAAAAGTTTTAGGCGGGGAAAGTAAATAATTGGTGTGATTTGAACAGGGGTTGGATGGTTGATGAAAAGGATACTGATTATAGCGCTGTTACTCTTTCTGCTGGTGGTGCCGCCTGTGACTGCTGCTGCGGCACAAACTCTAACTTTTGATTTTACGCAGGTGTCTGCCGCACACGGCACTGTCATGCTGCTGACAGAGCCGCAAACAGGAGAGATGGGTGTGCAATCAGAAGCTGCCAATGCCGGGAGCAGAACTGCGCTCTTGCTGGCCTTAAGCGCGGCTTTAGTGGCTTTGCTGTTGTTTAGTACTGTTTTATGGCACAATAACCGGCAGCTAAAGGCGCAAAATCAACGCCTCAACAGCTTAAATCAGCTGCGGACAACTTTTATTGATGCAGACGACAGGCTGATTTATTTAAAAGATGAAAACTTGAAGTATCTTTTTGTTAATAAAGCTTTTGAAAGGTTTTATCAGCGGCAGGCGGCAGAAGTGATTGGCCGTGATGATTTTGCTCTTTCCGAGCCGGAACTTGCGCAGAAATTGCATGCTGCTGATTTGGCAGTGCTTGAAGCGCAAAAATTGCTGGTAGACGAAGTTTTTTGGCAGGATAGAGTCTATCAGACAAGAAAATTTCCTGTGCAGTTAGATAACGGTCAATATGGTGTCGGCGCTTATGTTCAGGATGTCACGGCAGAGTACAGCAGCAGAAAGGATGCAGATAAAGTTCAGCAGCGCAATGCCGTCCTGGTTGATGTTTTAAGCAAAGATTTTAAGTCTGCGCAGGAACAGTTAGATTATGTTTTGCAGGAATCTTTAAAGCTAACAGGCAGTGAATATGGTTATCTTTTCCTTTACGATGCGCAAAAAGAGGAGTTTAATGTGTATTCCTGGTCGCAAAGTGCCATGGCTGTCTGTAGGGTCAGGGAAATACAAAGGCTGTACCGGCTGGAGCAGACAGGGCTGTGGGGAGAAGTGGTGCGGCAGCGCCGGCCTATTATTGTTAATGACTATCCCGGTTTGACTGAACTGAAAAGGGGTTACCCCGCAGGACATGTACAGTTAGCTAATTTTATGTCCGTTCCTGTGATAATCGAAAATGAAATTGTGGCAGTGGTAGGTTTGGCAAATAAACCTACCGACTATGATGAAAACGATGTCAGTCAAATTACCTTACTGATGCAGGGCGTGTGGAATGCTAAAGTTAGAAGAGAGACCCAGGCCGTTTTAGCGGTAGAACGGAAAAAGTATTTGCTTACCTTGCTCTCCATCGGTGATGGCGTCATGGTAGTAGATCAAACAGGCAAAATCGAAATGTTAAATAAGGCGGCAGAAAAGCTGACAGGCTGGTCATATCAGGAAGCTGTGGGCCGACCTTATCAGGAAGTATTTAAGATTGCCCATGAACTGCCGGAGAAAAAGGTTGCCGATCCTATTGCTGCTGCTTTGTACACTAATCAGGTTCAGCAGTTGGAGAGTCGTGCTGTTTTGACGTCAAAAGAGGGACGGAAGTATTTTATCGAGGACAGCGCAGCGCCCATTATCGATGATAGTGACGGTCATACCATTGGCGTAGTTTTAGTATTTAAAGATGTTACTGAGAAAGAGGTGCAGAGGAGACAAATAGAATATTTAAGTTTTCACGATTCACTCACCGGCTTGTATAATCGCCGCTTTTTTGAAGAGGAAATGAACAGGCTTGATACGATAAGGAATCTGCCCATAGCAATTCTGATGGGCGATGTTAACGGGCTAAAACTAACTAATGATATTTTCGGTCATGCGTATGGTGATTTGCTGCTGCAGCGTGTAGCCGTGGTGTTAAAGAAAGTATGTCGGGCAGATGATATTATTGCTCGCTGGGGCGGCGACGAATTTGTACTGCTGCTGCCGAAAACAACTCTGGAGCAGGCGGAAAAAATCAAAGAGAGGATAAAACAGCAGATTGCTCAAGAAGAAATTAAAGCAATCAAAGGCAGTATTGCTTTGGGCTGTGGTGTTAAAGAGCAGGAGCAGGAAAGTATCTATGCAGCTTTAGATCGGGCAGAGCATGAGATGTACCTGGAAAAAACGTTAACCCGCCAAAATACTGATAATTTATTATTACATCATATTATCAACAGTCTGCATACGATGAATCCGCTGGAGAAAGCACATGCCGATCGGGTAAGCGAGCTGTGTGTCAAGGTGGGCCGGGCCCTGCAGCTGCCTGAACAGGAGCTGCGCAAGTTAAAAGAAGCCGGTTATTTGCACGATATCGGTAAAGTTGCCCTGGAGGACAGTCTGCTTAATAAAGGTGGAGAGCTGCTGCAGCAGGACTGGCAGGAATTAAAGCTGCATCCCGTAATTGGTTTTAGAATCTTAAATTCTTTTGAAAATACGATGGAGTTAGCCGAATATGTGCTTAATCACCATGAAAGACTGGACGGTACCGGTTATCCCCAAGGATTGCAGGGTCCGGAAATTCCCAAACTGGCCAGAATTATTGCTCTGGCCGAAACTTATGATGCCATGACTAACGCTGCTCCTTATCGCAGGGCATTGAGTAAAGAAGAGGCACTGCAGGAAATTAAAACACATAGCGGCACTCATTTTGATCCTGAGATTACTGCCGTTTTTTTGAAAGTAGTATCGTAATACTACTTTTTCTTTTGAAATTCGCGTCTTATCAAGGTTTTGCCGCTTTTCTGCCGGGTCAGTGGCTTTATACAAAGTCTAGCAAGGTTGACAGATATAATGAACATTGTTAAAATTTAGATAGTGAGAGCAATTTATAGCAATAAAATGTAGATAACCACTTATAATTAAGTGGTTTTCATTTACCATAGAATAGATAAAAAAGAAAAAGGAGGTAACTTATGGAAAGGAAAGTTGGGAGAAGCCTAGGCTTATTACTAGTGGTGCTGTTGACAGTTACTAGCTTCTTGACTGGCTGTGGCCAGAGTTCAGGGGATCCGGATGAACCAGCCGTAAAAGAATTAGTAATTGCCTTCGATAGAGATGCAGAAATTCTGGATACCATTAAAACGAGCTGGTTCTCGGATGGGTTGATTTATATTCATGACCGGCTGATTAGCAGAGACTATGAATTTAACTACCGGCCGGGTCTGGCCGAGTCCTGGGAAACATCTGAAGACGGCTTAGTGTGGACATTTAAGCTCAAAGAAGGTGTCAAGTTCCATGATGGTACACCGCTGAAAGCAAGTGACGTCAAGTTTACCATTGAAAGTATTATTGACCCGGAGGTAGCATCCCCATCGGCCAGTGATCTGGCGGCCATTGAAAAGGTAGTAGTTAAAGATGATTTGACCTTTGATATCGTGCTGAAACACCCCTTCCCCAATCTGTTGTTTATTCTCTCCAATACAGCCTGCGGCATTGTTAGTGAGGAAGCCTATAAAAAGTATGGCGATGAGTATGGTGTGAAGTATGTTGTTGGTACAGGCCCGTATGTATTTAAGGAATGGATAAAAGGTGACAAGCTGGTGCTTGAGAAAAACCCCGATTACAACTGGGGACCTGACTGGATGGAAAACAACGGCAAACCGATCATTGATAGAATTGTAATGCGTGTAATTCCTGAGGAAAGTACCCGCAGGATGGAGCTGGAAGCCGGAAACGTACACATCTTAAGAAATGTACCTGCCAGCTTTGTGGAAGAACTGGCGGGCAATGAAGACATTGAAATGATTCGCGGCGATGCTACCAAGCTGTGTTATCTTGCTTATGCCTGTGATAAAGAACCTTTCACTGATGTGAGGGTGCGGCGTGCCATTAATCACGCTATCAATAAAGATGAAATCGTTAACTATTTACTGCGTGGTGTAGGACAGCCCGCCTATGGTTATCTGCCCCCGGCGCTCAAGAGTGAGTATTATGACGGCAGTAAAACAGACAGTTACGGGTATGATGTTGAAAAAGCCAAGGCCCTTTTAAAAGAAGCCGGCTATGAAAATGGTCTGCAATTAACTTTATCTGCTGAAAATACAAGTGAATTCAAGAAACTGGCAGAAGTGCTGCAGAGCCAGTTGAAGGAAGTAGGCATTGAAACGACAATTCAGCTGTACGACAGCTCCAGTTATACCGATATGCTGAAAGAAGGTAAGCAGGAACTGTTTATCAGACTGTACAGCTGGCCCAATGCTGATATTCTAGACTATTTCCTCCTCTCGAGCCAGTTCCCCTATCCCAACCATTCCAGATGGCTCGATGAAAAGACAGATGAGTTAATTAAAAAAGCGGCCGGGTCTGCCACTTGGGAAGAAAGGGCAGCCGGTTACCATGAAGTACAAAAATACTTGATCGAGCAGGCTGTTTGGGCACCAATTTATATTCCCGACAGCGTTTTGGCGGTAAGAAAAGAAGTTAAAAACTTCAAATTCCATCCGTGGATACCGCAATATAACGACGGCTTCGATTTGGGAGTCGAATAGCAGGAGTGAGTCGACGGCATCAGCAGTCAGCCGAAGCACTTAGACAATGAAAGAAACAAGCATGCAGCGATCTGTTTAAATAGATCGCTGCATGCCCTTAAACAGGGGTGAGATATGCTCAGGTATTTAATAAAAAAATTGTTGTTTATGATCCCTATTATTATCGGTTCCACTATCATCATCTTCTTAATTCTGCACCTGTCACCCGGAGACCCCGTCAATATGATCGTTGGTCCCAATGTGACACCTGAAGTTTATGAAAATATCAGCAGAAGTCTTGGTCTGGACAAACCCCTGACTACGCAGTATTTTATTTTTCTCGGAAAATTGTTAAGAGGTGATTTGGGCCAATCTATTTTGCAAAAGAGGCCCGTACTTGATATTGTGTTAGAACGTTTCCCCCGCACCTTAACCATCGGTGTCTTTTCTTTATTGCTGTCCTTTAGTATTGCCATACCCATGGGTATCATTGCGGCTGTGAAAAGGAAAACGGCTGCCGATTACATGTCAATGTCTTTCTCCTTAGTAGGAATTTCTATGCCTACCTTCTGGTTCGGTTTACTTCTTTTATATTTTTTTGCTTACAAGTTTCGTATTTTTCCCCTTTCCGGTTATGAGACCTGGAAACATTATGTACTGCCGGTGATAACTGTAGGTTTGACCGATGCGGCAGTTACGGCACGTATGATGCGTTCCAGTATGCTTGAGGTAATCAGGCAGGATTATATCCGTACAGCAAGGGCAAAGGGTGTCAAGGAAATCATAGTAATAACGAAACATGCCCTCAAGAATGCTGTTCTGCCCGTGATTACCTTATTAGGAATGAGAATTGGCTGGATCTTTGCAGGTTCAGCTGTGATAGAAACGGTTTTTAGTATTCCCGGCATTGGGAGATTAATGGTAGATGCAATTTTCTCCAGAGATTATCCCATTGTGCAGGGCTCAATGTTAATCTTGGTTATTTCTATTACGCTGGGCAACATGTTAGCTGATATCTTGTATGCTTTGGTTGATCCGCGTATTAAATACTAGCAGTAGAAGGGTGAAAACGTGAAAAAAGAGTATCAAGAACATGCGGATCTGATAAAAGTAGCAGATAAAAGAGTAAATTTTTGGTCCAAGCTCTTCAGTAGTAAACCGGCAGTACTGGCGGCAGTACTGATCGTTCTTTTTATCTGTTCTGCCCTGTTTGCTGCTTTTATTGCACCTTATCCCTATGATAAACAGAACCTGCCTGAAATGATGCAGGCCCCCAGTAAAAAACATTTATTTGGGACAGACGAGCTGGGCAGGGATATTTTCAGCAGGGTGGTCTATGGCACCAGAATTTCCTTAATGGTGGGGTTTCTGTCTGTTCTTATCTCCACCAGTGTGGGCACAGTGCTGGGCGCGCTTGCCGGGTATTACGGCGGTGTTGTCGACCAACTGGTCACAGGCTTTACTGATATTGTTTATTCCTTTCCCGTGAGTTTGCTGGCGATAGCGGTAGTCGCTGCCTTAGGTTCCAGCTTGTTTAATTTAATCATTGTCATCTCCATGGTCAGCTGGGCCGGCTACGCCAGATTAGTCAGAGGGCAGGTGTTCAGTTTGAAAGAGTGGGATTTTGTTGAGGCCGCCCGGGCACTGGGAGCAAGTAATCTGAGAATTATTGTGAAACATATTCTGCCTAACACTGTAGCTCCCATTATTGTGATGGCCACTCTGGAAATACCGAAAGCCATTATTATTGAGTCGACTTTAAGTTTTCTGGGCCTGGGAGTTCCCCCGCCAACACCGAGCTGGGGAGCGATTATGAATGCCGGGCGGGCCTTTATTCTTGATGCCCCCTGGATTACCATGGCGCCGGGGCTGGTGATGATGGTGCTTGTTTTGGCCTTTAACCTTTTTGGCGACGCTTTAAGGGACGCCCTTGATCCCAGATTAAATGATTAATAAATAAAATAATTACTTGTATATCTCCGGTGCAGCCAATAAAAGCGAAGGCGGCAGGAGGGAAATACCTCCGCCGCCTTCGCTTAATTTGTTTTGCCGATATCAGTTACTTTCCCTCTTCGGAAGCGCCTGGTGCTGATGGCTTGGCCGGGGATTTAAGATTAGCCAGGGTATAGATAACTACAGCAGCCACATAGGCGCAAAGAGCGATAAAAATAGGAGATTTAATAGCCGGTTCGCCTGTGACGCGGGCGATGAACTCGATATAGTAGGTAGAGAGAAAAGCAAAAGCATTCATTACAGCCATGAGGATACCTGAAGCGATGGCAAAAGCATGTGGTGGTACAATGGTGCCTAAAATCATCATTACAGCCGGCATGACTAAACCAAAGCCAATACCAACTCCGGTAGTGCCGACAGTAAGTGTTAAGAGGCTGTTGGCATAATAGACCAATGCCATGCCCAGGGCCGTAATTGTCAAACCGACAGAGATAGTGAATCTTTGAACGATCTGGTGCAGCTTACCAAAGATAGAGCCTGCCACCATACCACCCACTGTAAACATGGAGAGAACCATACCGGCAGAAGCTGCCGTGCCAAGATTACCGCTTATGATGATTGTGGACATATTCACAAGCATGGGATAATTAAGCATCATAGCTATCCCGAACAGCAGGGATATCACATAGACGGCAAGGGGCATGGTAGCCTTGGGTCCGGCCGGTACCTCCACTTTTTCCGGTTCAGGCAGCAAAAAGAGCACTACCAGTAAAGAAATTACAGCTAAACCGTGGGCTAAAAACGCATAGCGCCAGCTGATGGCTGCCAGGAAGCCACCCAACATTTGAAAGGCAATACCACCGAGGTTCATGACAACGCCGCCCAGTCCCAGCATATTGGCGCGTTCCTGACCCTCAAACAACCCCAGCACCAGCGCATTACCGAGGGGTGACAGCAGACCGATGCCGATACCGAAAACTGCCCGGCTGAGCAAAATGGTGGTAAAGTTGTTCAAAAAGGCCGGTGCCACACCGCCGGCAAGAAAAAGAATCAGGGCCACAAGCAGCAGTGGGCGATAGCCAATTTTTGTACCTGCCATGGCGCCGGAGAATAATGTTGCCGGAATAATTAAGAGAGAAGGCAGTGTAGAAACCAGCAGTAAAGTGCTGAAGGCGACATCAGGGAAAGCGTCGGCGATACTTTGGATTGCCGGGGTAATAGTACCGATGCCCATGGCGACAAAGAACACGGACATTACTGCAAATGTTACCATACTTCTACTTTTTGCCATAATCAGACCTCCCAGATATTTTATTTTTGCAGTTTCTGGGTGTCAGCTGTAATACTGATGGTTAGCTCTCTCCCCCCTCCCATTTAATGTTAACTACAAGTCCATTTTAAGCGATTCGTGCTGCAAGTGCAATACTAGTCTGAAAATTGGCTATATTAAATTTTACTGTGACGCGTGTTTATTAATATGAAAATAATTCTCTTTGCATACTCTGCTGAACGAGCATTTCTTATTGACTAACCGACAGTCAGTAGTAAAATAGAACTAGAAAAGCCCTTTGCCTTTTCCGGTAGAAAAAATGAGGTGGTATCAGCATGGCTTTTGTGGAGCTGCATAACGTAGTAAAAAGATATCAAATGGGTGAGGTAACGATTACCGCAGTAGATGGTGTCAGTTTTGCCATTGACAAGGGAGATTTTGCCGTAGTTGTCGGCGCCTCAGGGGCCGGCAAGACGACAGTTTTAAATCTTTTAGGCGGCATGGATAAACTGGATGAGGGCCGTATTATTGTGGATGGCCGGGAAATTTCCACTTACAGTACGAAAATGCTGACTGAATACAGACGCTATGATATTGGTTTTGTCTTTCAGTTTTATAATCTGATTCAAAACCTGACAGCAAAGGAAAATGTGGAGTTGGCGGCACAAATTAGCCGCAATCCCTTACCGGCGGAAACCGTCTTAACACTGGTGGGTCTGCAGGATAGAATGGATAACTTTCCCTCCCAGCTGTCAGGGGGGGAGCAGCAGCGAGTAGCAATAGCCAGAGCCTTGGCCAAAAATCCGAAACTGCTGCTCTGTGATGAACCGACCGGTGCTTTGGATTATCAGACCGGCAAAGCCATTTTAAAACTGCTGCAGGATACCTGTCGCCAGCAGGGGATGACTGTCATTATCATTACACATAACTCGGCTATTCAGGGGATGGCAGATAAGATCATCAAAATGAAGAGCGGCAAGGTGGCAGAATTTATTGTCAATGATAACCCGCAGCCGGTAGAAAGGATCGAGTGGTAATGATCAAGCAGTCCTTTTATAAGGAACTGGTGCGTTCTATCTGGCAGAGCCGGGGCCGTTTTTTCTCCGTGATGGCAATTATTTTTTTAGGCGTCAGTTTTTTTGCGGGCATTAACGCGACAGAGCCGGATATGGTGCTCTCTGCGGACAAATATTTTAAGGAGCAGCG
>JAAYKP010000124.1 GCA_012522335.1 Bacillota bacterium | reverse complement strand
TTTTTGTGCATGGCTCCCAACTCCTCTGTTTCCTCAGAATTCTTCTTTATTCTTCTTTAAGCTTAAAACACCTTGAAGTGTTAGTGCCAGGCCTATTAACCCTATGTAGATGAAAATTATTAGAGACAGATAGATACCTATCTTTTACGTCTGCCATACTGATCGAAATTTTGCTTCAAGGCTTTCTCAACGGGGATAATTGTACCCAGCATGATTATTACCTGCACCACAGAAAGCAGTGCACCTGCCCAGCTAATGACAGCAGTGGATTTGCCAATTAGTAAGAGCATAATGACAATAGTAATAACTAGCAGCGTCCGGCCCACTGCAGACCAGGTTTTACCACAATATCGGTGTGCAAATTCCCAGGTATCTTTGTTTTTCATGGACATAGCTGTTCTATACCCGAACACACTGTTAATTTGTTTAGGCGCACTTCTGCTGAACAATCTGCCGATCAGAATCATGGACAAGGGAATCAGGAGCGACATCAAAAACATAAAGATCCAGAACAGCATTATGTCACATCCTTTAGCATTTTATGTGAAACTCTTAACAGCTACAGCCATCCTTGCACCTGTTCCCGCAGCTGCACCATAATTGAAGTGGGGCGCTAAATCGTATGCAAAGCTGTAGCCGTACAGTTCCGGCCTATAGCCGGCAATAGCTTCTTTTACAACTTTGATGGCCTCACCATAGTCGTCTTCATTTTCAAACGGCTTCCCCTGAAAATATATCATTTTACAGGGTGGCAGGTCTATGATTTCGTAGCCCTCCGGCAATGGTTCCTGACAGATGACAGGGACTTCAATGCCGGCAGCTATTGTGGAAGTACCCTCTTTTCTTAGCTGCTGGGGCAAAGTCAGCAGTGCTGCCGTGTCGTATTTTTCAGGCACGCTATTTAGTATTTCCTCTCAGTCACAGCCCTTTTCCTCACAATAGGAAAAGTAATCAGTGGCTTTTTTGGAGCGCAAAAGTATTAATTTCCGAGCAGGCCGCTCTATAACAGTAACGGTAACTACCGGAGACACTTTTCTTTTCATTATCTCCCCTGCTTTGATAGAATATTATTTTACTTTCTATATATTCCACACTTTGCTTTTTCTTCCTGCCACTTCTTCCTCTTTTTACAATCTATGGTAAAGAAGGAGATAAAGTTATGCATAGCGAAGTAAGAGTAGAAAAGGCGGAATTACAGTACTTCAGTTGGAGTTGACGACAATGAAAAAAAAGCTTAAAAGATACCTACAGCATCTTGACAAAAGAAACAAGTTGATTGGCGGTCTTTTAAAAGGTGCGCTTTATAGAAAAAGGCAGCTCTTTTATTTTTTTAGGAAAGCCGGATGTAAAGTTGAAAAGAAGACTGTCTTGTTTACAGCTTATCGAGGTAGAAGCTATTCCTGCAGTCCCAAAGCTATCTATGAATACATGTTAAACAATGATAAATATCAAGATTATCACTTTATCTGGGCATTTAAAAATGTAGCTCCGTATGAATTCTTACTGCAAAACAGAAACACAACCATCGTTAAATACCCGGGCAGGGAATTTGAAAAATGCTTGGCCAAAGTGGAATATATAGTGTCTAATTGGCGTTTACCTGAACATATCTATCCACGGAGACACCAAAAGTTTTTGCAATGCTGGCATGGCACACCTTTAAAAAGACTTGGCTTTGATATAGAACGTGGACAAAATGCCAAACTCTCAATGTCTCAAGTCAGAAAAAATTATTTAAGAGATGCTCAGAAAATTACTTATATGTTATCCCCTTCAAGATTCGCTACGGAGAAATTTATCTCAAGTTTTAATCTGGCAAAACTTAACAAAGCTGATTGTATAATCGAAAAAGGTTATCCCAGAAATGATTTTCTCTATAATTTTACTGATGAAGATATTATCAGAGTCAAAAAATTATTAGGTCTCGAGCATATGCAGAAAAAGATTATTTTGTATGCTCCAACTTGGAGGGATAATCAGCATACAACAGGCGTTGGTTATACTCTTGACCTGGGTACCGATTTTGATAAGTTAAGAATGGCACTGCAGGATGAGTATATTATCTTGTTTAGAGCCCACTACTTGGTCGCCAACAAGTTTGATTTTGCGAAATATGCAGGCTTTATTTATGATGTGTCACATATCGACGACATAAATGACCTGTATATAATCTCTGACTTATTAATCACAGACTACTCAAGTGTATTCTTTGACTATGCAAATTTAAAAAGACCAATGATCTTCTATATGTATGATTTAGATTTATATCAGGAAATACTGCGAGGATTCTATCTGGACTTGGAGGAACTGCCCGGTCCCATTGTAAGAAGTGAAAATGAACTAATTGCAGCAATCAAAAATAGTACCAATGTTGACGAAGAAGTCATCACTCGATTTAACAAGAAATTCAACTATTTGGAGGATGGACAAGCTGCAAAAAGAGTTGTTGAGGAGGTCTTTCAGTAATGAAAAGAGTCTTAACTTATGGTACGTTCGATCTATTACATTTTGGCCATCTTAGATTGTTAAAAAGAGCAAAAGCTCTCGGTGATTATTTAGTGGTGGCCTTATCAACGGATAAATTTAATACCCTGAAAGGCAAAAGGTCCTATTACAATTATCAAATCAGAAAAGAAATGCTGGAAGCTATCAGATATGTTGATTTGGTTATTCCCGAAGAAACATGGGAGCAAAAAGTGTCAGACATAAAAAAATATAATATTGACATTGTCGTAATGGGTAGTGACTGGGCCGGCAGTGAAAGATTTGAGCACTTAAAGAAATATTGTGAAGTTATATATCTGGATCGAACTGAAGGCATTTCTACCACACAAATCAAACAAGCTTTAAAGCTCCAAGAGCAAAATATTAAAAAAGCCGCTACAGGTTATTAGAAATGAAACCCCCAACACTTTCATTAAGAAGTTCGGGGGTTTCACTGTTTATACTGGCTATATTCCTAAAACACTTTAAGCAAAACGGAAAACTCCATCCAGTCAATCTTATTTTTGCCGCTTTCCGGCTCCTTATGACCATGGATATGATGGAAAAATAGTTTTACGGCAAGCTTCTCATTTTTTTCCACAAAGATCATCTCTTCATTTTTGACCGTTTCCTGACCGATGTTAGCTGCATGAATCTCTAAAGCAAGCCCTGTCAGATCTTTTTCATATAGTACCTGCCCACCGGCTGCTATGCGCAGCATTTGTCCGTCAAAGGCAGCACTAATGTTTTCTGAACTTTGCAGTTCATTTTGCAGGCCAAAATTAGTGGCAAAATAGTAATCATAGCCCTGTACTTCTATATATGATGGACTTTTCTGGGGATAGTGAGCAAAAAAGTCAGCATCAGGCTTGATGTATGACAAACCAAAGCCAAAGGTTTCTTCCATTTGCTCAAGCGTAAAATTATCAGGCAAAACCTTGAGATCCTGTAAGCTATGTTTTCTGTTAAAGTACTCGATAATGGAAACAATTCTATTCTGATCTGCCGCGGGTACTGTAGTAGAAGGAATGATGGCTCCGTCTACAAGCATCTGATTCTTAATGAGGAGGTTATTCATCTGCTGATTCTGACTATACTTAGACACAGCATATGCGCTCCAGGGACCCGCAACTGTCAATAAAGCCAAGATGGACACTGCTAAGACGATTCTAATGTTAGCAGTTTTTTTCTTGAAGGCATAGTAGAGCATGCTGCCCGTTGTCCACAGTCCACCTACCAGCACCAAGTACCTGTTTTCTGTTATGCCATAAGCATTGATCCGAATCCCCATCGCCACAAACATCATTAACAATATAGGCAAAATGAGTTTGGGGAAAAATCTAATAAAAATATTCGCCCAGCTGTTCTCTTCCCTGATGATATAAATAAAGAAAATGACAACGGTGCTGATCAGCGAATACCAAAGAACCAGATGGGAAACCATTATTTCCGGCCAGATTCGGGTTACAATAATCTTGATAAAATAGGCGTAAAGAATAGCAGTGTAAGCTGTGATTAAAGGTAAAACGATATATAACAATAAGATTTGCAGGGATTTAGGGTAGTCCTGTCCGCTGTCTTCTACCCCAAACTCCGGTACTCCCGCCAGAAAATAGGCAGGTGCAAAGATTCCGGCCACAACTAACCAGAAATCAAAATAGAGTTTGCTGTCAATTTCTACAGAGAATAGAATATCGATCGTTCCCAGTATGGCGACCAGTCCTAAATAAAGCACTAAAGCATAAACAAAAGTTACTGCAAAGCTAGCAAACATTTTCAGCACATAAAATTCAAAACCATCTCTGTTCCACATGTAGGGGATCGTTAAAAAGAGCACGTAAAAAGCCAGGTTTATGGCAATATATCTGGTTACGGTAACCATTCTTAGTTCGGGCAGTAAATAATTGTAATAAGAAAATAAAAAAGCAGCTGTTATTACATAAACAGCGATAGCAGAAGCTTTGGATATGGTGCTTCTTTCCTGTAAAGCTCTAAAACATAAAGTTAGCGGGACACCTAATGCTAAAGACATAGCTATCCTCAGGTTTGTCTCATCAGCAGTACTTTGATGATTAGTAATAATCAGTATCATCACAACAGCTGCAGCTAGCAGCAGCGGCTCCGGATATCTTTTATAGCTTGTCAGCAGCCGTGCAGCTGTATCTTTAATCAGACCTAGAATTCTTTTCACAGCGTATCCCCACAATCTTTTTTAGATTTTAATTAACACTTAAGCCCATTGCTGGTTACCACTTTCTTTGTACCATGCTAATGCTTTTTTTTCTAAGGCTTTAACAAATTCATCTTTTCCCTTACAATATGCTTCAATATCATCGTGATGCAGTTCAGCTAAAGCGCTCTTAAGTTCTCCATACTCAAAGGCGTCCCTGGGATGAGTTCTTAAATAGTCACGCACAGCTAAATGCCTCTCTATCTCAGTAGTATTGCTCTGCGCAAAAATATGAATCTGATGAGTTCTGACCTCGCTTCCCTTTCTAAAATATCTTCTCCCCGTGATGCCAAACTCACCTTTAGGCTCATAACCGATTGCTATAAATTCTTGATTGTATTGATCAACCTGTGCGATATCTCTCACAACCGGCATCATATCTATAATTGGTTTAGCTTTTAAATTCTCCACAGCTGTGCTGCCAATATGATAAATTGCAACTAATTCCTCGCCCAGAATCTTTTTTATCTTTTCTGCCTCCTCGGTAAAAAGCAATGGCCAGCGGCTGTCGTAAGCCACAACCTCTACCTTCATCGCATCTTCTCCTTTCACATCAAAAAAAACATTTGCTTTGCTTCTTATGCTTGCTTTAAAGTTACAACAACTAACTCCGGCCGGTTAAAAACACGCAGTGGAAAAACACTGTTCCCCAATCCCCTGCTCACAACCATCGCAGTAGTATGGTCGGTGTGTACTCCTTGGGTAAACTGCGGGAAAAATCCTTGGTTTGGGGCGATCAGCCCACCAATAAACGGCAGCCTGATTTGACCCCCATGGGCATGGCCGCTAAAGACCAAATCTAACTGCATCTCCCTATAAACACTGAACAGCTCCGGCCGGTGAGAAAGCAGGATGTTAAAATCAGTCTCCAGCCCGGCACACAATTCCTGTAGCTTTGCTTTCACATAACCACTGCTGTCAACCCATAAGTATGATTCTTCCCTCTCCTGATTAGCCGGATCGGCTAAACCTATGATACCTATTTTTGCTCCGTTTTTTTCTAAAGGCTCATATGCATCTTCCATCATATGTACCTGCAGGGCTTGTAATTTGCTCAGCAGTACGTCATAGTCATCAGATAACTGTTCATGATTTCCGCTAACATAATAAGTGGGTGCTATTTTAACTACTTCTCTGATGAATGCGACTGCTGTCTCTATTTTTGTCTTACGTCGATCAATCAGGTCCCCTGTAATCACAATCATATCTGGCTTAAGCTGTTTTATTTCTGCAACAAGTTTGCCCCGGAAATCCTTATTATGCAGATCAGAGATCTGCACGATAGTATAATTGTCAAAAGCTGCAGGCAATTTAGGACTGGTATATGTATATTTAGATATGACCAGGGCATTATTCTGCAAGATAAAAAAGATAACGGCAGTAAGCAGGAAACATAAAAACTGCAGCAGGGTTTTGTTCGCTTTTTTCCAAGTTCTCATAAATAACCTCACTAGGTTTCACAAACCCAAATCAAGCTTTAAGCCGCTTGTACTGATTGATTCTAGAATAACACAAAATAAACCCAGAAATGTTAAGATGTTATAAAATAAGTAATAATTATCTAGAACAATTCAGCAAGCAGTTGAATTATCTGCTTGGCTGTTTTAATAAAACTTTAGCACCGGCAGTGAAGCAAGAAACAACAAATATCAGGCCACAGCAAAGCTAATAAGCTTAAGTTCCCAGTGATTGTTGACATATTTAGCTTCATATGTCGGCAATACCGCTCCCAAAGAACCAAACCAGGATACAGCTTCAATTTGAGCAGTATCGTTCCCATATTCTTTTAAATCAACAGATAATACCGTGCCGTCTATCGCCCTGTTGGGAAAGCTGCTGTTATACCATTCAATCTTTGTCGGATCATCTTTGATCTCCTCGTAACTATATACGTGAGGACACAGATCAGTAAAGTTATCTAAAACTTTCTCCTGGGCTCTCCTGCTTAACCCTTCCAGACTATCTAGTTTGATAGCAATAAAACTGTTCCCGCCATTTTCTATCTCAAACGCCGCTTTCATCACCGTGGTATATAATTCTACCTTTTTCATTTCTTCTGCATTAATTTCTGGGTGACTATTTTCAGCTTCCAGCGGAGTCTCCTGCACAGGGGAACTACTGCACCCGCTTAAAAACAGCAGCAATAATAACAGAAAAATCACCATGCGGCGCATAAGCTACTGCCACCCTCCTCACATTTTCATTACCTGCTGCCGGATGAAAAAAACACAGCTATGAGCATTTTACTGGCTAATTGCTGTGTTTATTCTACCTGTTTATGGCTAATCCCTTTTCTTAATGACCACAACTTTATTTTTCCTTCTGCAACCCATTAATGACAGCGACAAAAATGGTCGCCACCAGGCCCCCGGAAAAACCATTATTATAGAGATTTAATCCCCCGTGCAGAATACCAACATTAGATACAATGCTTAAATGAACAAAACCGGCAATAATTCCAACAAGCGGTCCAAACCGGCCGGCCAGAGGTGCCAAAGTTGTGCCGAAAAGCGCTGCTAAAAGGGGGCCGGGAGCAGATGCCTGCAGAACTGATAACGGTTGTATTTTGGAAGAGGTTCCCAACCAGATACCGAGCATAATCGGTGCAATATTGACGGGATGCTTACCGCAGGCAGCAAAACCTACCATCGTTAATAAACCGCCCACTGTAGCACCGTTATAGTGCCCGCCTACCAGCTCCAGATAAGCAGACCCCATCAGACCTACTATCCCCATATTGACTAATGTATTGGCAAAACCACCCAGAGCAACAAAGTCTGTTATCAAAGTGCCTGACTGCTTCAATATTTCTCGATAATCTTTTCTTCGGTCTCTTCCTAAGATTACTCCCAACAGCAGCATGCTGACAAACATGGGGAGAAAAATCCAGCGTAAAGTGCTGTTGAATTCTGTCCCCCAAATTACAACAATTTCACTATTATAGCCAAACGTTCTGAAGATGTTAAGAAACAGCATGCCCACAAAGCCGGCAGTAAAGCCGATATTATAAATATTATAGCCTGCGTGCGCTTTAAGCAAATGATTGGCCAATGGAGCAATTACAAAACCAGCCACAACTCCCACCACTATGCCGGCAGCAACGCCCCAGCCATAGCCAAAAGCTGCTTGCGTGACCAGAGGTGCCAAAGCTGTACCAAAGAGTGCTGAGTATATATATGTTTTAAAGGCCTTACCCATGACACGGCTGTAAATATATACACCAAAAATAAGGGGCAAAACCGACCAAATGTTTTTCCCAAACAGAGCGAATCCGACCATGGTGAAGATTGCAGCTATTGATATTCCATTCAGGTCAATTTTATTTATCTTTAGCAGAACAAATCCTATCAGTCCCACAAGTGCGCCGTTGACCAGCGCCGCACCAATGCCTCCGACAACCATATAGTCGGTAATCAGCATGCCTGGAGCAATGAAAATCTCCTTCAGACCGTAAAATATCTCTTGTGGAGTTTGCAGAAACAGGCCCACAGTTATTAAAAAGAGCAGATAAAAGACCACAACTAGATCCTTTGTTTTATCTTCTGCGAGAGCAAAGCCCAAATCTACACCACCTCAATAAATTTTATTAATTATAACAAAGATACAACCTGCTAAAAAAGAATGAAATATTAAAAGCCATTATCAAGCTTAATTGATAATGGCTTATTTTGCCCTACTTTCCGGTACTTACTGCAGTTTGCAGTACTCTCCTGGCAACAGACGCCGCAGTCTGACTGCCAATGCCGCCATTTTCAATAAGCACCACAAAGGCTAACGGATAATCTTCTCTGGCTAAAAAGCCGGTAAACCAGGCATGCGGTCTCTTCCCTTCCCCTACTTCGGCAGTACCCGACTTAGCACAAAGCTCTAAGCCTTTAAAATTATATTCACCGTAAACACTTAAAGTATTATTACGCATCAGAGCGCCTAGTTTTACTGCCGTTTCCGCTGAGAGCACTTGCTTTTTCTGGCTTGAAGCAAAAAAGCCATAGTTATCTGCAATCAGGCGGGGACTAATCAGCACACCTTGATTGGCAATGGCACCCATAAAGGCCATAAAGTTAAGCGGATTTGCCGTATTAGTATATTGGCCGATACCTGCCCAGGCCAGATCTACAGCGGCTGCATTGCGGACATCCACTCTACCCACGGCAGTTTTAATGCCATCCACAACCAGGTATGAATTAAAGCCGGCTAGGTTTGCATACTTCTGCAGGACAGCGTCCCCCAGTTCCAAAGCTATTTGGGCAAAGGCTGCATTGCAGGAATGAGCCAGCGCCTGCTCCAGGGCAATATCGCCATGGATTCCGGTACAGGTAACTGTATCTGAACCAATCTGCATTTTGCCTTCGCAGTGGTAAAGCTTATCCTCCGGCAGATTTTCCAGGGCGGCAGCAGCTGTAACTATTTTAAAAATAGAGCCGGGTGGATAAACTGCAGACAGAAGGCGGTTAATGTAAACACCCTCATATTTCTCCGGATAATGACTAATATTAGGTGGCTGTTCCGGATCAAAAGACGGTGCACTGACCATACACAGGATTTCTCCCGTCTGATAATTATAAACACCCACTGCTCCTTTACGTCCATTAAGAGCTTTATAAGCAGCAGCACACAGATTGGCATCCAGAGTGAGGGTAAGATTAGCACTTCTGTTTGGTTGATTCTGCAAACGATAAACGCCATTAAGCAGGTTCCAGCCAATTATATGCTCTCTGAAGGCTACCTGCGCTCCGACAGCAATATTGTTGTCAGTATCTCCGGTTGCATGCAGCATAGCAGTACGCACCGTTTTATCCCGGTGATATTTTGTAACACCATCAACCATTTCCAACAGCACCTGGCCGGAGCGATCATAAATAGTGCCGGATACTGTTAGCTTTGCCTGATTATTAAATAGATGTTTGTTGGCAGGATACTGCACCCAGGTGGAAGCCTGATTAAAATATCTCACAACAAAACACACCAGGCCAATGGTCAGCAGCGCTACCAGTACCAGTAAAACAAGTGCACGTTTTGCCAAAAGCTTCATAGCTATCACCTGGCTATAAGAATAATTTCTCAAACATCCGCTCATTTCACAGAGTAAATGAAAGCCAAAAGCGCCCACGAGGTTAACATGGATGTACCGCCATTAGAAACAAAAGGTATCGTAACCCCGGTCAACGGCAAAATATCAACAGAACCTAAAACATTTAGTGCCGTCTGGAGCAGAAAGATGGTGGCAGCTCCACAGGCAGCTATGGCATAAAAAGAGGAAAGACTGCTTTTTATGATAATGACGGTATAAACAGCAAAAAAAACGATCACCAAAACTGCCAGGAGCGCAATCAGCAAACCCCATTCCTCACAAAGCACACCAAATACCAAGTCTGTATCTGCAGCAGCAACGTTTACCAAATAGCCGCTGCCGCCGCCCACCCCGAGCAGTCCACCACTGGCCGCAGCAATCATGGTACGTGTTTGCTGGTAGCCGGTGGTACCGGCATACTGCCAGACTTTGCCCCAGACAGCAAAACGCTTTGTAACATAAGGCACAAAGGCAACAACGGCAAAGCCGCCGAAAAGCGCACCGGCCAGCACTAAAGCCAGGGAACGAAGATCTCCTGACTGCATAAAGGCCATGACCACAAAGGCACCAAAAAAAACTACTGCAGATCCAAAATCCCTGATCAGGACAAGTGTTAACATGCAGGCACCCGTAAACCCGATAAAAGCAGCCATATTGCGGGTAGTGAGCAGTCTGTCCAAGGTTGCTGTGCCGGCCAGCACAAAGGCCACTTTAACCAATTCCATCGGTTGAAAGGTAATAAAACCAAGGTTAATCCAGTTTTTTGCGCCAAAATGAATCTCGCCTAGTGTCAGGTTCAGGACTAAAAGGACAAGGGCACCTGCCAACAGGAAATACTTCAGCTTCATAGCCCGACCTATCTTGCGGATTAAAAGGCTAAATATCGTAAAAACAGCCATACCAAGTAAAATTGCCACCAGCTGTTTGTAAAGGGAATGGGGAGCAGCCGAGGCGACAATGAATACATTTAAACCGCAAAGAAAATAACTCAATAAAACCAATTCCAGGTTTTCGAACTGCAGCCAACGCAAAACATGATAATGCAAACCTTGAGCTAACATCAGGGCAAATACTGTTACCGGCAGCATCGGAAAAACTGCAGCACTCCTGGTAATAATGATCTGCAGAGCACCCAGCAGCTGAAAGATAAAGATTAGTAATAGTGTAAAGGTGCCGGTGCTGTTTACAACGCCTGAATTATCGCTTACTTGTTCCTCCTGCCCCTCTTCTGCCGGCACAATATCCGCCGGAAGCAGCGCCATCTCAATCCCTGCCAGGGAGATAACATCACCGTAAGCTAATCTGTGCTGTTCCTCAACCCGGGCACCATTAACCGTTATGCCGCCCTTTGAACCTAAATCGGCAATGGACCAAACCCCGTTATGGTAAGTAAGTACAGCATGATTTCTCGATATAAAAGGCTGGTTAATCATAATATCAGAATTCTTGCCGCGGCCCAGCATGCATTCCCAGCTTTGAATCGGTACACGGATACCATTCATCAAATACAAATAACCCCAGGTTGTCTGGTTTTTCCTGTCCCGTAGCAGCGGCAGAATGCACCACAAAAAGATAATGACCGCCAGTACAGGAAGCAGCCATCTTACTAAAAGGCTATAATAATCCCCGACAGCAGCAAGGTGTGCAAAAACACTCTTTAACTTGCCTAGCCATTGAAAAAAGCTTGACAAATCCTGCAGCAGCAGCTGCTTTACTTTATCAAGAAAGTCAACCATAAGCATTTTCCTTCACTAACACTGGTCTTGTTTTGTCAGGCACGGGAGCATAATATATTTTTCCTAGACACTGTCAGTTTGCATACTTTCATCAAATATATGCTAATACTGCACTTCTGTATCAGCAAGCTAATTCCTGCCTATAAAAACACTATGCAAATCTTATTGCCCTGTTTAACATTTACCTAGCCATTAAATGGAACAGGGAGTACCATATACGGTACTCCCTTGCTGCGGAATTCATATTCTTCGGCAGCAGCAAAACTAACCGGCTAAAGAAGCAGCTTCATCCCCGATTACGTCTAAGTCAAGGTTGAAATGCTTTTTCAGTGCCTCTTTTAACTCTTCCTTACTGTTTAGCTCGGTTTCTGTAAGTTGGCCGTTAGTATAAAATTTTAAGGTATTATGATTAAGCGTAATGCGACCTTCGACAGTGGGCATGGTAACCATCCTGAATTTTCTAAAGAAGGACTCAGGATAAGTTGCCATATAATGGTTTGACATCTGACAATCTGCCAAGTTACACGGGTCTAGCTTAAAGGCAAACATTGTCCGGTATTCATCACCAATTTTATTCTGCAGTATATAACCAAAATCTTCGTCATACTCCAGGCGATAGGTATGAGTAAACTGCTGCTGATCAACCCCTACTTCTAAACGTATGGGTGCTGTCAGTCCATTCATACCGAAACCTACATCAGCAATATACTTCTGTCCGTCAATTTCGACGAGCAGCAGTTGATGTGTTCTGGAGGCAAACTCCTGTCGTTCTCTGGTTCTGTTAGTAAGCAGGATGGTTGCGTTAAATCCCATGGCGTCGAGAACATACTTAAAAAAAGTATTCATTTCAAAGCAATACCCACCCCGATTGTTAACTACAATCTTATTAAAAAGAGACTCACGATCCAATAAAATCGGTCTACCTAAGATAACATCCAGGTTTTCAAATGGTACGTTCATAGTGTGTGCAATATGCAGAGCTTCTAAGGTCTCATAAGAAACATCAGTCGGTCCGTCATAATTAATCCTTTTGAAATAAGCTTCCAGGTTAAATGCTTGATTTGGCATAATGAATACCCCCAATAATTATTGTGTATTTTTGCAGAAAACACAAGAGGTATAATTCGCCGCTCTTCGATAAATTCCTGCTTAAATCTTCAGATAATAGCGAAAAGATTATATTACCAATAAATTATCAGATTAGTTGAAGTGCAGTAAGAAGGGAATACAGATGCTGTACTCCCTTCTTTGAGCTCTATAGTTGTTTGCTGCTGCAGAAGTGCTTAACCAAGACAATTAAATTGCTTGTTCGGTACGGGTGATAAAGTCGTCTTGGGTAAATTTGCTTAAGGTGACAAAGTAAGTTGAGAAACCGGCAATGCGCACGATTAAATCTCTATACTCATCAGGATTCTTCTGGGCTGCACGAAGAGTTTCGGTGTTGACCACGTTAAACTGCACCTGCATACCGCCTAAGTTGAAATAAGTTTTGATCAGATATTTAAGTTTTTCTGCACCATTATCACCTTCAACACAAGATGGAGTAAAGCGGATATTTAGTTGATCACCATTGGATAAGGCACGATGTGGCAGTTTGGCGGCGCTTCTAAGATAGGCCGTGGGACCGTTTTTATCAAAACCCTGACGGGGTGAAATGGCATCTGCTATAGGTTCGCCGGCTTTTCTGCCATCAGGCGTAGCACCTAAACCTGCCCCCATATAAATATGTGCAGTCATGGTAAAAGTACCGCCTGAAAATCTACCCCGTGGGCCTTCAGCTTTGGCCATAATGTCGGCAAAGAGTCCCAGTGCCCAGGAGGCTAATTCATCAACCTCATCAATGTCATTGCCGTAATGTGGTACCTCATGAATAATGGTCTGGCGCAGCTGTTCGTAGCCTTCCCAATTGTTCATGACTGCGTCATACATTTCTTTTAATGATACAGTTTTGTCGTCAAAGCAAAGCTTTTTAATGGACATCAAACTGTCTCCCACATTGGAGGTGCCGCAGGCAGTCAGACCGGTACGGTTATACTTGGCACCGCCTTCTGTAACGTCTTTACCGTTATCCAGACAGCCTTCCATCATTGTGGAAGCAACAATGCAGGGGAAATATTGTGAATAGACCATTTCGAAAACATTGGCATAAGACACATTCCAATCGAGCAGATACTGCATTTGCGCCTGGAAAGCATCTTTAAATTCATCAAAGCTCTCGTATTCATACAGTTTTTTACACGGGAGCGCTGCTTTACCGGTTCTCGGATTTACACCACCATTCATGGTCACCAGCACTACATCTACCATGTTCCATATAGATTCTGCACCGGTCATGCCGCAGGCAGGCCACTCGTTCCCTGTACCGGCAGGTTCAACGCAGCCCACAATACTATAATTGCAGGCATCTTCGCGTGAGAAACCAATATCCATTAATGACTTAATGATAACTTTATCGTTTTGGAACTGGGGAATGCCACCACAAAGCTTGCTGGACTCAATACCCAAACGCCAGATCTCATCAGGTGTGTTTTTATGTATACGCAGTGCTACAGTGGGGTCAGGGATGTGTAATCTACCATATGTCTGCAGCATGCAGTAAGTAACGGGTGTCGAATCATCTGAACCATCCGGTTTCTGACCACCTAAAGTGATAGCCAGACCGGCTGTCGGGGTAAGTCCGTTATAAATGGAGGAATAAAGGCTCTGACCCTGTGCGTTTAATTCAATTATTCGCTGATTATTACCAAAAAAACCTGGCAGCACAATGATATCGCTGAGACGCAGAATAAAAGCATCAGAATACTCCTGTGCTTCCTCCATTGTAATTGTACCTTCATCCAACTGTTTTTGCAGCAGATGTCCGGTATATTTATCAATACGGCCGATGGACTGCCCATGCTGCTGGGCATCAGTGGAAAGCATTAACTGGTACAATATAGCTGCCTGCAACCCTTCCCAGTAAGTACGGGCAGGATTCTCCATAATCCAGTCTAAAGAGTCAGCCATTCGCAACAGTTCAGCCTTACGCTCTCCGCTTTCAATTTCAGCTTTTTTCCTACAAGCTTCTGCATACCGTTTAGCCAATAAAATAGCGCCGTCACAAACCCGCACGACTGCATGATAAAAAGCATAAGACTTAGCTGCATTACCAAAAACTTTGCCCTTCATAGACTCCAATTTTTCCCGTGCCTGTTGTCGCACTACACCAAAGCCCACATTTATAACTTTATCAAAGTTGGCAATATAGTGACCCTGCGGCATACCCGATACACCAAAATAACCGGGGTCGTTCTTTCCTGCCCGCAGGATACAGCCATTACCGGCTGCCTCCCAAAAGTCATCACATAATGCGCCTTCCACCATTTTAGAGATAGTCTTGTCTTGCCAATAGTCATAGGCCTCGCGGAAAATCTCCCGCTGTTCATCACTCATATAAATGGAGTCCGAGGACTGCCAGGCCTTTTTAAAGTTTTCATCAGTATCATCAACTACTCCAGGTATCCAGCGGCAGTTCCACTCAACATAAGGGCTTAAAGAACGCTCATCCGGACCCGGAGTGCCGACAAATATATCATCATCAAACACATTTATTTCCCTGGTAGCGCACCAAGTGTAAATAGCTCCCGCCCGCTTAAGGATAGGCAACTCATTTTCATGCTGCTTGTAATAGTCTGTATAAATTTTCGTCCGTTCAGAATTTATAGTCATATTACGTCCACTGGTAAAAACGTCCCGCTTCTCCCGGATGCGTTTTATACGGTCCGAAAGAGGAAGAAACTGAAACATCTGCCATCCCCCTTTATTTCTTATTTGTTACATTATATCAGAACAGACTCACTTTGTAATAAATTATTAATATTTCACTATTAAATATTTGCCATATGCTATAATAATTGCAGCAACAGCGAAAATTAACAAGTCTCAGCTAAACAAATATATACAGGAGGAGTTTTATAAAATTGAAACAAATAACCGGGAAAACATACGACATACAAGGATTTAGTGTCCAAGACGGTCCGGGTATCCGCACTACAGTTTTTTTGAAAGGCTGTCCTTTGCGCTGTCCATGGTGCCACAGCCCGGAATCCCAAGAATTTGCCACAGAACTAAACTGGTTAAACATCCGTTGTTTGGGATTGGAAAATTGCGGCTTGTGTCTTTCGTCCTGCCCACAAATGGCCATAGCCCGCGGTCCAGTCAGGCAAACAGCTCTTGGTGAGGATATCATTTATCCTGTAATTGATAAAACAAAATGTGATAATTGCGGCGCCTGTGCCGATGCCTGTAAAGCTAAAGCACTATATATGTGCGGCACCGATCAGACCGTCGCTGAGGTTATGCATCGCCTGCTGCGTGATAAGCCGTTCTTTGAAGAATCAGGGGGCGGTGTTACAGTTTCCGGTGGCGAGTGTCTCTGTCAACCTGAATTTACACTTGCCCTGCTCAAGCAATGCAAACAAAATAATATCCACACCGCAGTCGACACTACCGGCTATGTAAAGTGGAATATAATAGAAAGCGTCCTCCCCTTCACTGATCTATTCCTTTATGACCTCAAATGTATGGATAGCGCTTTACATAAACAAGTCACCGGTGTACCTAACGAACTTATTCTAGACAATGCCCGTAAAATTGCCCAAGCCGGTGGACGTTTCTGGATCCGCGTTCCGGTTATCCCCCTGCTCAATGACTCAGTCGAACATTTTAACAAATATGGCGCTTTTCTCTCAGAAATAAAAGAAGCCATTGAACTCGTCCAGCTGCTTCCCTATCATACCTTGGGTGTCACTAAACATGAACGGCTTTTAAAAAACAAAAAAGTCTTTGTTGCAGAGCCTCCCTCTGATCAACTGCTGCAGGCTCGCAAAGCACAGCTGGAAGACTATGGCTTTAAAGTTATTATCCACTAAACAAAACCTCGTCTCTCAGCAAGACGAAGTTTATTAGTAACGGGTTCGTGGTAAATCTTTTCTAGAATTATTCGACTAAACTCATCTCAAATTTTTCTCGTTTGCCATTCCGTTCTATCCAAACGGTTATTATGTCATCTTTGCTAAATAAATCTTCTGTACTGCTTTTTATATAAGTTGTTATTTTCCCTCCTTCTTCAAGCAGAGCATTGTCAATCCCTTGGGAGCGGTAGCCAGTGACATATCTGAAATTAAACCTGCCTACGTTTTCTGCATCAGGACCTTTATACTGCAAAACAAAAGTTCCGTCTTCTTCCTGCTCGTAACCGCGAGGATTATCTTCTGCTTTTTCGTAATACGTATTCTCAACGGTTAATACTGCCTGCCAGTTTGCGTTCTCACCTGCAAAAGTCAGCGTTTCTTTTTGCCCTTTCGGATTCTCCCTCAAGTACAAAATCCTTGCATATATGTCATCAATCTTTTCACGCAGCTCGTAAGATTGCAAGCTAAAGAAGTCTTTGTCCTGCTCATCATCTGTATTTTTTATATAGACAATTAATAACTCTTCATTTCCATCAAATACAGCTATATCCAACCGCTTTTTGTCAGGAGTGTCCATCGTCAAGGTCATTTGTGCCTGTTCTTCTGGCTCTGCTTCAATTTCCTGCATTAAAGTAAAGTCTTCTTTTAGCTGCTCAATAACTGCTTTC
Organism: Bacillota bacterium; assembly: GCA_012522335.1. GTDB lineage: Bacteria > Bacillota > Dethiobacteria > Dethiobacterales > Dethiobacteraceae > UBA9865. Next base: position 3,388 of record JAAYKP010000124.1, on the reverse strand, counting down.
ACTTCTTCACGAGTCGGATAAATATAGTCATCTTCACCGTCAACAATTAGTGTGCCAACTTGAAAGTCATCCAGCATTTTTACATTTAGTGGAGTGTTAGTTTGTGACTGCTCTCCACAGCCTGAAAGAAATAGTATTAGCACTAGCACCCAAAAAACCGGCAGCATTTTTTTGAACAAGGTCTCACCCTCCTTACTTGCATTTTTGGTTATTTTACCAACGGAACGGGTCTGCTAGAATCTCTTCATAAAGTGTTTCCATATATTCACGCAATGCGGTGGACTGCAGGTGAAAATAGGCTTTATCTGCAGCATTGTTGGTGTCTGCTGTATAGGTGAGCAGCAGTTCATCCCTGCCCTCAATAACGGCTATTTGTAGCTGTTGATTATCATCAATATTATCCAGAATGAATGTGAAGATTGGTATTCCCTGTGGGCTTCCCCTTTGCTCTTGTGCTAAAGACAAATCTTCTACTAAAAGCTTAACAACAGTGTCTGTTTCTTCATCCGTAGGATAAAAAAGTTTATCTTCGGTAAATGAAAAGATTGTTCCGCTTTGAATATTATCGAACATGCTGACATCTATGGTAGAAGCCGGTTTCTTACCACAAGCAGTTAGCAAAAACAGCAGTGCCAATAACGTCATAAACAGCATTTTTCTTCTAAACACGTAATCACCTCTTTTTAAATGATTTTCAGTTTGCAGTAGGTTTTTCCTGATGCTTATGATTTTTCCAAGTAGCAGATTTTAAGGTAAACAACAATTTTAGCTGGCAGGCGGCCAGGACATGCCATTTGTACCTTCAGCAAGAATTAATTCCTGCGTATTAATGTTATAAGCAGCTATAATTTTTTCATCAAAATTGAGTAAAAACCATTCTTCGTCGCTATAATAGCCCTGCAGGGTAACGCCTAACGCAAAAGCTTCCTCTGCCAGGTCTCTCCCCGCTTCTCTAGCTGCTCCAACAACTTCGTGCGTTCTATCCTGGTGCTTCTTTATCAAAGACTCCTCAGTATTCTTTAAGTTTGTTAAATCAGCCGGAGTAGGGTTCATAATTGACGGACTTACATCTTCATACTGCTTTTCTATTGTCTCACCTACTTCGTATACGACTACGGGGATTTGATTGTCTACTAACTCATTACGATAAAGCACAAACAAGTAGGTTGGCTGCCGGGCGTTAAAAGCATCTTCATTCTGGTAGTGAAACATCACACTAACGAAGATTAAATCATTTTTGTCCTGCTCTTTAATTGCAGCAAGTGCTTCTTTAACATTAGTGTATGGTCGAGGCGAGCTAAGCGGCTCCTCGCCTAAATCCGGTAATGGCAGTGTAATTTCTATGGGACCTTTAACCTCATGGAATTTTTCCATCATTGCTACAATTTTTGCCGGCTCTCCTACTGCGGGTGTAAGCAGCCTATACTTGTACGTTCCTTTTTGCCCTGAAGCACCTGGTCCCACAGTTGTATTAACGAACTCTGCATCTAAAATTTCTCCATCCGCGCCAACTATTCTCCAAACAAAAGAAAATTCATCACCGCTATATTCTATTACAAATTCTAATTCCGGAGATTCGTAACGCCAGCTATTAAGTGTCCATTCCTGATCCCACAGCTGCTTCGTTTTACCTATATCTGCAGTAGTAAATTCTCCTACCGTCTCATATTCTTGAATGACAGAGCCATCTTCAGCTAAATAAGAAACCACAATTGCCGGTATTACTAGTTTGACACCGTCTCCCTTTCTGGGCCGATCAAAACTCATACTGTATGTTCGTACTCCGCTGACTAAATTATCGGCAGCAGCTTGCACCTGCAGCATAGAGCCTTTGTCTACAGCAACATAGTAAGTATCAAGCACCCCGCCCAAATAAACATCTGTACCCGGCCCATATGTTACCTTAAGATCAACCCAAACTTTAAAGGGCGAGTAAATTAACTTTTCCGCTGTAACAGTAATACCTTCTATAGTTTTTTCAAAATATAAAGTTTTTGTCTGATAAAGGTGGCTCATGGCATCTGCATCTACAGGAACTTTGACAACCATATCTTGTGTCAACCGCTCACTCTGCATCACAACGGTGAGCTCATGTTTGCCTGTTGGTAAAGGATGAGCGCTGACAGTAGCATAAATACCTTTATTTGCATAAGAACCCCAGCTGTCATGAGGTAGATTATATTTTTCTGCTACTGGTTTGCCGTCAATTTCAGTAATATTAATACTATAATCCCTGCCCTTAATCCCTTCTACAGTATAAATTAATTCGGTCTTTTGGGGGTAAGTGAGAGCTGCCCAGATAGTTAATTTCACCTCACCATCCTCAACAATAATGGGAGATTCATAAAAATAACCATTTTGATGGGCATATTTATGCTCGCTTCTACTGCCATGATAAACAAATTCCCTCACCCATGCCGGCAAGGGCGTGGTAAGTTTTTTGACCGGATTGGCCAGCAGTCCGGTAGCTATAAAAATGATCAGGGCAATAGTTACGATAACAAACCAAAACTTGGGTTCTTTGTAGTTAAGAATATTTTGAATTCTGGCTTTAACATTACTTTCGCCAAAAGGCAGGGGACTAAACAGCCCTTTTTGTTTTACAGCAAGCTTAAGTAAAGTGCTGGAATAGCTGGTCCTGACATCTGCACCGCTGCTGCCGGATTCCTTAATGACCTTTTCATCACAGGACATTTCCATATCCTTAACCATGAGAAAGTAGCTTGACCAGATAATTGGATTAAACCAGTGCAGAAAAACTGTAAGTAAAGCCAGGGGTTTAATCAGATAATCCCTGCGTTTAATGTGGTATTTTTCATGCCGTAAAATGTGGCTTATTTCGGAGTCGGCTAATCCACTCGGCAGATAAATCCTGGGCTTAACAAAACCTAAAACAAAAGGGGTTCGAATACGATCAGATTCATAAATATTATCGCTGACCAAAGTAGCCAAGGACAGCCGCTGCTGCAGCTTAAAATACGAGACGAAGCTGTAACCTAGCAGCATGATGATTCCCAGCAGCCAGATTACTGCGGCAGCTTCGATAACTGAACCGATAGGTGTTACGGTCTTGACAGACTCAAACTGTTCTGTCCCCTGATCAGCAGCAGGAGTAAAAGACGTCTGGATAACTTGATTAACCGGTCTGTCGATAATCTCAATACCGGTTTCTATCGCTGGCTTAGAAGAAACGACAATATCCTGAGGGATCACATTGGTTTCGCCCGGCAGCAAACTCACCGGGCTGGTAAAAGAAATGGGTATTATTAAACGCAGCAAAACAACAAGCCATAAAGCATAAGAAAAAACTTTTGGCGCCCTTTTCAGCAGGAAACGCACAAGCATCACCATTACTGCAGCGTAGCTCGCCGTCAGGCTCATATTGAGG